>JAJNPX010000007.1 GCA_021155145.1 Acidisarcina sp.
GGACCGGCTTCGCTCATCTTTTCGAGCATCTGTTGTTTCTCGAGTCTGAAAATCTTGGTAAGGGCGGCCTCGATAAGCTGACGGCCCGGATAGGCGGTTCCGGTGCGAACGGCTCCACAAGTCGGGATCGGACAAATTATCTGCAGACGGTACCGAAGGATGCGTTAGAGAAAATGCTATGGGCCGAAGCGGACAAGCTCGGATGGTTCATCAATACGGTGACCGACCCGGTTCTCGCCAAGGAAAAGCAAGTGGTGAAGAATGAGAAGCGACAAAGCGTCGATAACAACCCTTATGGGCATACCCAGTACGTCATCGATAAGGCCCTTTATCCCACCGATCATCCTTACAATTGGCAGGTGATCGGTTCGCTTGACGACCTTCAGAATGCAACGCTTGAAGACGTAAAAGAGTTCTTCCGCCGCTGGTATGTACCGAACAACGTTACGCTTACGGTCGCCGGTGACTTTGATACCGTGCAGGCAAAAAAATGGGTGGAGAAGTATTTCGGCGAGATAAAGCGTGGAGAGCCCATCGCACCAATAACCAAACGGCCCGGTGTCGTGAAGGAAACGGTAAAGTTCGTCCACGAGGATAACTATGCGCGGCTTCCGGAACTCACGCTTGCTTGGCCCGCTGTCGAGCAATATCACCCGGATTCGTATCCGCTCGCGGTCCTGACGCAGTATCTAGCTGATGGGAAACGGGCTCCTTTATATCAGGTGCTCGTGGAAGATAAAAAACTGACGTCCAACGTCGATATGTATGTATTTAGCTCTGAGCTCGCCGGTCAGGTGCAGCTCGAGGTGCGTGCCTTTCAGGACAAGGACCTTGACGATGTGCTTACGGCCGTCAATGAAGCCTTTGCTCGGTTTGAGAAGGATGGTATTTCCCAACGCGACCTTGATCGGATCAAGGCGGGGCAGGAGACGCGGTTTTACAACGGACTCTCAAGCGTTCTCGGGAAGGGCGTGCAGCTTACACAGTGCAGTATCTTTGCAAATGATCCAGGCTGTATCACAAAAAATATCCAGCAAATAATGGCCGTAACGCCGGCTGACGTTTCCCGGGTTTACCAAAAGTATCTTAAAGGAAAGAACTTTGTTGCAACGAGTTTCGTTCCCAAGGGAAAGTCAGAGCTTGCACTGAACGGCTCACAAAAGGCCGAGGTTGTAGAAGAGCCAATAGTCCAGGGAGCGGAAAAGGAAGTTGATCCGACCGCTCAGGCGGAGTACCCACGGACACCATCGTCTTTCGATAGGACAAAGGAGCCCCCATATGGTCCGACACCGGAGATCAAGGTCCCCGCCGTATGGGAACACAAACTACCTAACGGAATGCGGGTGTTCGGTATCGAGAATAGAGAGGTCCCGCTCGTGCAGTTCGAGATCCAGATCGATGGCGGGCAGCTTTTAGAAGACCTGGAAAAGGTCGGGGTTGCGAATCTGATGGCTCGCATGCTGATGCAAGGCACAGCAAAGAAAACTCCTGTAGAGCTTGAGGAAGCGATCCAGCAGCTTGGCGCGACTATCAATGTCAGTGCCGGCAAGGAGAGTATCAACATCGCTGTGAATACCCTCGCAAGAAACTATCCGGCTACCATCGAGCTGATCAAGGAGATCCTGCTGCAGCCGAGGTGGGACGCAAAGGAATTCGATCTTCTTAAAAAGGGCACGATCAGCCAGATCCGCCAACAGCTGGCCAATCCGAACGCGATCGCTCAGAATCAATACAGCAACCTAATCTACGGCAAGGACAATATCTACTCGCGGAATCCACTCGGTACGATCGAGTCAGTAGATTCGATCACGCTCGAAGATCTAATGTCATTCTATTCGGTGAGCGTTTCCCCTTCGGTCGCGAGAATGCATGTCGTCGGCGCGTTGAACAAAGGAGCTGTCGTAACTTCACTCTCGGAGCTTGGCCGTGACTGGAAGCCGAAGACCGTCGAGATCCCGGTTTATAAGACCCCGGCACCTCCGAGCAAGGCACAAGTTTATTTCTATGACGTGCCGAATGCCTCACAATCAGTGATCCGTATCGGCGCTCCGGCCATTGCTGTAACTGACAAGGATTACTATCCGGCCGTGGTTGCTAATTACATCCTTGGCGGCGGGGGCTTTGCATCTCAACTTACGCAGCAATTAAGAGAAGGTAAGGGATATACCTACGGGATCAACTCAGGATTCTCCGGGTCGCGGACCGCGGGCCCGTTCACGATAGCAAGCGGCGTCCGCAGTAACGTGACGTTGGAATCCACACAGCTGATCAAGGAGATCCTGCAGAATTACGGCAAGAACTATTCTGACGCCGATCTCGAAACGACCAAGAGTTTTCTGATCAAGAGCAACGCAAGAGCATTTGAAACGGCCAGTGCGAAGTTGAACATGCTCGATAATATCAGCAAGTACGGCTGGAAACCCGACTACGTCAGAGAACGCGAGGCGATCGTCAAAGCAATGACGGTAGCTCGCATCCGCGAACTCTCGGCGAAATACTTTGACCCGAACAAGATGGTATGGCTCGTGGTTGGTGATGCCAAAACCCAGCTTCCGCGGCTAAAGGAACTCGGCTTTGGCGAACCGATATTACTTACAGAGGTGCCTTCAGTTCAACCATAATGAAACGACTCCTGATTTTCGTGATCACGGCCGCGATGATCAGCATTGCCGCCCATTCCCAATCGCCGGCCACGGTCGATCGTAAGGCCGAGGCCGAGAGTGTTAAGAGGGAGTTTCTCCATGCCTGGAACGGCTACAAAAAATACGCCTGGGGCAACGACGATCTAAAGCCGCTCAGCAAGTCCTACCACAATTGGTACGCAGAGCCTCTGTTAATGTCGCCTGTCGACGGCCTCGACACGATGTACATCATGGGCCTCAAGAAAGAGGCGGACGAGACGCGAGAGTACATCAAGAATACGCTGAATTTCGATAAGGACATCAACGTCCAGAAATTCGAGATCGTGATCAGGCTTCTCGGCGGGCTCCTCTCGTCTTATCAGATCACGGGCGACAAGGAACTGCTCCGAATGGCCGACGATCTGGGAACGCGGCTGTTGCCCGCGTTTGAATCGCCGACTGGTTTGCCATACAAACACGTCAATCTACGGACTGGCAAAGTCTCGACACCGATCTCGAATCCAGCCGAGACGGGAACGCTCCTGATCGAATTCGGCACGCTCAGCAAACTCACCGGAAGGCCGATCTATTACGAGAAGGCGAAGCGAGCGCTCGTCGAGACCTACAAACGCCGTTCACCGATCGGCCTCGTCGGGACGCGCATCAACGTCGAGACTGGCGAATGGACAAATACCGGCAGCCACATCTCCGCCGAGATCGATTCGTATTACGAATATTTGTACAAGTGTTGGAAACTCTTTGGGGATAAAGAGTGCAAGGCGATGTGGGACGACAGCATCGTGGCGATCAATAAGTACCTTGCCGACGACGTCAACGGCGAGCTTTGGTACGGCCACGCAGACATGGTGACAGGTAAACGAACGCGTACGACCTGGGGAGCCCTTGATGCGTTCTTCCCGGGATTGCTAGCGCTCTCGGGTGACCTCGGCCGCGCCAAGCGTCTGCAGGATTCGTCGTTCAAGATGTGGAACGTCCACGGCATCGAGCCAGAGGTTTACAACTATAAGACTGGCCAGGTGGAGCATCCCGGCTATCCGCTTAGGCCCGAGATCGTCGAGTCGACCTACTTTCTTTACCAGTACACGAAGGATCCGAAATACCTGGCGATGGGCAAGAAACTCTGGGACGATTTCGTAAAACACTGCCGCACCGAAGCCGGTTATGCTCACTTAAAAAGTGTCGTCACAAAAGAAAAGAACGACGCGATGCAGAGTTTCGTCCTCGCTGAAACGTTCAAGTATTTTTACCTTCTCTTCGCCCCGGACAAGACGCTCGATTTCAAGAATGTCGTGTTCAATACCGAGGCACATCCGATCAGGCGGACCTGGAAATGATATTTCACCGCCGTCAAGACGCAGAGTCGCAGAGCTTTGAGAGATGGAGAGAAAGCGCATAAAGGTTGGATTAACGTGGAGCCGGTCGTAACAAGTATTGCTCTTCCGTCTCC
>JAJNPX010000009.1 GCA_021155145.1 Acidisarcina sp.
AGCAGTTTCGCCCGAGCCGTTGCCGGTCAAAGAGGCCGAACCGGATGTGTCTCGGGCCCAGCGGAGAGCGATCCAACCTCGCCATGCACGGCCAGCATTGGTTCCGAAGCGAACACCGGAACGAAAGGACGCGTTGACCGCGGTCAACCCTCGCGATCTGCCTTCCCTGCTGCAGGCGGAAGAGGCAGAGGACGATTCTCTTCGACTTTCCGATATCTTCGAAGAGGTCGGTACCATTGAGTGAATTTTATGAGACGTCTTTCCCCAATATTTCTGGCGTTCTTTATGCTGCTTTTGCCATTTGCCGCATCGCTGCATGGGCAGGATGGCCCTCCGCCGCGCGACGGAGCGGAGTTTGCCGAAAGGAACGAGCGTCCCAATTTGCTTCAGGTCCTGGGGCTTTCTCAGGACCAGGTCCGACAGATCCGTTTGATGAATCGCGATCGCAAACCGGCGATGGAGGCCGCACAAATGCGGCTTCGCGAGGCTAACCGGGCTTTGGACATGGCCATTTATGGCGATGCTCTGGATGAAGCGAACGTACAGGCCAAATTGCTCCAATTTCAGAGTGCCCAGGCCGAGGTAGCACGGATACGATTTGAAAGCGAGCTGTCTTTGAGAAAGATCCTGACCCCCGAACAACTCTTGAGGTTCAGGACATTGCGGGCACGTGTCGCCCAAGATCGTGAGGAACGCCTGAAAAGACGGGACCTCCGTCAGAACGAACGGCCCCTGCAGCGGATGAGACAACTGCCGCGACAAACACGGATCAACTGAGATCGATTCTACCTTCCTCCGAAGGTTGCGGCCGCCCCGTCACTGGGCGGCCGTTCTTTTGTTTGTCGTTTCGCCAAGTTTCCTGTAACCTAACCAAAATCAGAGATTAGCCTCTGCGGCCGCCGACCTGCTGCTGATGAATCCACTCACGAAATTTGTATATGAGTTACAAGAGATCAGTCTGCTGGTGTGGCGTTCGCTTGTCAGCGTCTTTACAAAACCTCGTTACGTTGGCGAATGGTTGAGACAGATGGACCTCATCGGGGTCGGGTCGTTGCCGATCGTTCTGCTGACTGGGTTCTTTACCGGCGGCGTTCTGGTTCTGCAGACGTATCCGACGCTCGAGTACTACAGCATCCAGAGTGAATCGGGCCGCTCGGTCGCAACCTCATTGATCCGCGAACTGGGACCAGTTTTAAGCGCGTTGATGGTCTCGGGGCGGATCGGTTCCGCGATCGCGGCCGAGCTGGGCTCGATGGTGGTATCGCAACAGATCGACGCGATGCGTGCTTTCGGCACGGACCCGTACCGCAAACTTGTTGCTCCCAGGCTGACCGCTCTGATCTTAATGCTCCCGCTCCTGACCGTGGCGGCCGACGTATTCGGCCTTATCGGCGGAGCGATCGTCGCGAACGGGATATACAACCAGGACATATCGGTCTTTGTAAACTCAGCACGAAACGGGATCCAGGTGGAGGATATCATCGGCGGCGTAATAAAGCCGTTATTCTTTGGCCTTGTGATCGGAAGCGTGGCTTGTAACAAGGGGCTGAGTACGACGGGCGGCACGGTCGGCGTCGGAAAATCGACCACAGATTCGGTGGTCATCGCGTCGATATGGGTTATTATCTTTGACTTCTTTCTGTCAAAAGCTCTGCAATACTTCCTGGATATCGGCCGGATATAGACGAGCAAAATGCTGGATGCTGATAAAACATTGACGATGGATGCCGACGAGGCCGTAATATCGGACCTCGATCAGCCCGTGGACGACCGAAGCCGCGTCGCACCCGTCATAGAGTTTCGGGATGTGCGTCTCGCATTCGATGAGAAAGTGATCCTTGACGGCGTTTCCTTCAACGTGCGCCGCGGTGAGACGAAGATGATATTGGGGCGCAGCGGCGGGGGTAAGTCCACGATCATTCGTCTTATTCTGGGCCTTTTGAAACCCGATTCCGGGCAAGTCTTTATTGATGGCGAAGAGATAACCTGCCTCTCGGAGCAAGAGATGATGCACGTGCGCCAAAAGATCGGGATGGTCTTTCAGGAAGGTGCCCTTTTCGATTCTATTTCGGTTTATGAGAACGTGGCGTACAGGCTCAGGGAACAAAATGTGGAAGAAGATGAGATCGAACACGAGGTGAGGCGGATGCTCCGCTTCGTCGACCTCGAAGATGCCATCGAAAAGATGCCTAACGAGCTTTCGGGCGGTATGAGGCGTCGGGTGGGCATCGCCCGAGCGCTCGTGGGCGATCCGGAGATCGTACTTTATGATGAGCCGACGGCCGGATTGGATCCGCCTACGGCCCGTACGATCTGCGAACTCGCGATAAAGCTACGCGACCTTCAGGACGTATCTTCGATCTTCGTCACCCATGAGATGAACAACGTGGGCTACCTCTCGTCGGAATACGCGATCGTCAATGAAAATGGCGAGGTAGTCTTCGAAAAGGAGGGTGAAAAACTTTGTTTGATAAATACAGAAGTGTTAATGTTGCGGGATGGAAACATCATTTTTAACGGCTCCGACGAACGCTTGAGACAAAGCCCGGACCCGTATATCCAGAATTTCGTTTTCGGTAAATAGAGATGGTTCAAACTAAACCGACACTGTCGTTCGCACAACTCAGAGTAGGCATCTTCGTGTTCGCCGGGCTAGCCGTTCTGGCGTTTCTTATCCTTAATTCGACAGGTGATTTTAATCCGTTCCAAAAGAAGCTCCGGTTAAAGGCGAGATTTGCGGCGGCCGACGGCCTTCGCGAAGGCTCGGATGTTCAGATCGCCGGTGTTCGAATAGGAAAGGTCGAAAGCGTGTCGCTCCTTCCTCCGGACACGCCCGAAGACTCAAAGATCGAGGCCGTTCTTGCGGTGGACAGCGAACTGAGCGGGCGCCCCATCACCGAAAGGATCCGGACCGATTCGACGGCGCAACTAATTGCGGTATCGGTACTCGCGAACGATAAGATCATTAACATCACCCCCGGTACGCAGAAGGGTTCGCCCGTGTCTGAAGGACACGTCCTGGAATCGACCGAAGCCATATCGATAAATCAGCTTACCAAGACCGGCAACGATCTTTTGCAGCAGATTAATAAGCTGGCAGTGCCGGCAAACGAGATCTTGAACAAGGCCAACCAGGGTGAGGGTACGCTTGGCGCGATCGTGAACGATGAATCGTTGTACCGTAATCTCGACGCCGCCGTGGCCGAGACGAAACTGACCGTCACCAAGCTTCAGACAACCATTGACAAGGTAAATCGCGGCGACGGCACCGCGGGAAAACTCTTGAATGACGCGGAACTCTATAACAACCTGAACAAGACCGTTGCACAGCTCGAAGGAATTTCCAATGACATACGAGCAGGTAAAGGTTCGGCCGGCAAGTTCGTCACCGACGATGCTTTGTACAACGAGACAAGGGCCGCGATCATCGACCTTCGCACATCTGCGGCCAAGTTCAATACGATCATCGACGACCTAAAATTGATAACGACCGACCTTGTCGGAGGCAACGGAAGCGCGGGCAAGTTTCTAAAAGACGAAAAGCTCTATGAGAATGCGCGCGACACGCTTGCGAAGTTCAACTCGACGGCCGAAAAACTCGACCTCATCCTCGGCGACGCTCGAGCGGGCAAGGGCACGATCGGGCGCCTCGTGACGGATGAGACCCTCTACAACAACATCAATCAAACCGCCTCTAACGTAAATCAACTTTCGAGCGAAAGCACAAAGCTCATCTATGATTTCCGCCAGAATCCCAAGAAGTATCTGCGTATAAAACTAAGCCTGTTCTAGATCGGAAAGCACCGTTGACTCGGCAACCCAAGATGTATATTATACATCTATGCACGGTATATGCAGTTCTATGCGTATATTGAGTTGGAAATATGCTAAAGACGGACCGGCAGGAAGCCATTCTAAAGATAATCGCCGCGATGCGGATCGGTAAACAGGACGAACTCGTTCGGGCACTACGCGATCACGGCTTTGAAGCGACCCAGGCGAGCATATCACGCGACCTCGAGGAACTGGGGATCATCAAGGTCAAAGGTGCGTATGTCCAGCCGGATCCGGCGCCGGGGACATTCGCGTTCGGCCTTACGGGCATCGAAGCGGCCGGCCCGAACCTGATCGTGGCGAAAACCTATGCGGGGCTCGCCTCCGCATCCGCCGTCCGGATAGATAGCGCAAGGGTCGAGGAGATCGTTGGGACCATTGCCGGAGACGACACGATATTTATTGCGGTAAAGGACGCGAAAGATCAGAAGTCGGTCATTAAGCGGCTCTGGGAGTTGTTCGAGGTTTGACCAAAATGGAGATCAAGTTTGACAAGATAGGTTCGGCGACGCGATGGGATCGCATCCCAGGTAAAGCCTCGATCATGCCCGAACGAACGGTGACGCGCGTCGGCGACCTCATCGCCGTGCGGGCAGTCTCGGAAAGTGTCGTTTATGGCAATTTGGAACTTCCATCCGGCCGGCTTGCCAAGATCAACTCGGGAGATGTATTGGCCGGAGTTCTCGGAAAGCGGCGCGCCCTGAAAGGTTTCGTGGGCGACGTTCCCGCAAAAGTGGGAGCCTCGGATAGGCTTCATCTCCTTAATATGGGCGGCGTTGTCGGCGAATGTGTCGGTCATCATTCGTCGCTAAGCGATGCGATCGAACTCAAGGTGCTCGGGATCGTATGCGACGAAATGGGTCTTCCGATGAACATCGGCGATCGGGCCTTGCCGCGATCGGAACGCCTCGAGATCGACGTCCCTGTGATATTCGTGGCCGGCTCCTGCATGAACTCCGGAAAGACTGTGGCTGCCATCGAACTCGTCAAACAGGCAACGCGCGCAGGCCTAAGGGTCGCTGCGGCGAAATTAACCGGCGTCGCATGTCTGAGAGATACCCTAAATATGGAGGATCACGGCGCTTTTGCGACCGCCAGTTTCCTGGACTGCGGACTCCCTTCGACCGTTGACGTCGCGGATCTTTCTGCGGTCGCAAAAGGGCTCCTGAATTATCTCGCCGCCCTCGGCCCCGACCTCATTGTTGCGGAGCTTGGGGACGGCATCGTTG
>JAJNPX010000016.1 GCA_021155145.1 Acidisarcina sp.
CCAAATAGCGGCTGCCCGTATTCGACCGGCTCGCCGTTCTCGACGTAGATCTTTACGATCTCGCCGCTCGTCTCCGCCTGTATCTCGTTCATCAGCTTCATCGCTTCGACGATGCAGACGACCGTCTCCGGCGACACATTCGTCCCCTCGGAAACGTAAGCCGGTTTGTCCGGAGCCGGTGAACGGTAAAATGTGCCCACGATCGGCGACGTGATCTTGAATAGCCCCGCGTCCTCATCGGCGGCCGCGGCGGGCGCTTCTGCCGACACAGCCGGCTGGCCCGAAACACCCGGAACGGCGATCGGCTGCGGCGGCATGGCGGAGTAAACAGGCGTATTTACCTGCTTGCTAAGCCGTACGCGGATGTTCTCGTTCTCGAACTCGAAATCCGTGAATCCGTGCTCGTTGACCATTGCGGCGAGCTCACGAAGTTCGTCCATATTGAACGAGGGGTCTTCGGTCTTCTGTTTCCCGGCTTTCCCCGCCGTTTTGTCTTTCGCCTCAGCCGAAGCGGATATATCACTCATAGTGACGAAGTCCTCCTGTCCGGGCACTAACCTTTCGCCGCGAGTTCGCGCGGGTTATCGACCAGCTCGATGACGGCCATTTCTGCGTTGTCGCCGCTGCGGCGTCCAAGACGGATGACACGCGTATAGCCGCCATTGCGATCCTTATAGCGTGCACCGAGTTCGTCGAACAGCCTCTGAACGGCCTTGACCCCGGCGGTGCGCTCGATCGGATCTTTCGCCTCGCCTTTCTTTCCGCGAAATCGGCTCTGAGCGATCTTGAATGTGCTGTTTCCGGCATGGAAGTACCTCGCGGCCTGCCGCCTCAGGTGAACCTCCTGGATCTTGGCGTCGTCGCCCGACAGAGCCTGTGCCTTTCTTGCCAGTGTGATCGCACGCTCGACGAAGGGCCTGAGCTCCTTGGCCTTGGCCACCGTGGTGACGATGTAGTCCTTGTCGGCGTTGATCAGCGACGTAGCCAGGTTCCGGAGCATCGAGATCCGATGCTCGGTCGTCCTGCCCAATTTACGATGTGCCTTTAAATGTCTCATAGCAAAAAGTTCAATGTTCAATGTTCAATGTTCAATATTCAATGCTCAAGACCAGAATGCGATCAACTTTGGATCTTGAACTTTGAACCTTGAACTTTGAACGTTGAACCAATTAATCTAGGTCTCTTCCCCCCGATCCCGGGATCGGGTTGCCCTGTTCGTCAAAGTCCATTCCGAAATCGAGGCCCATACCGTGGAGCAGGTCCTTGATCTCCGTGAGCGACTTCTTGCCGAAGTTCTTTGTGTGGAGCATATCTTTCTCGCTCCGCTTGATGAGGTCGCGGATCGAACGTATGTCCGCATTCTTCAGGCAATTGTACGAACGCACCGAAAGCTCAAGCTCATCGACCGGCTTATCGAGCAGGTCGTTGCGCATAAGCGGCGGACGGGCGATGTCCTCGTATTTATATTCTTCTTCTTCCTCTTCGAAATTGATAAAGATCGACATATGGTCCTTTACCAATTTCGCGGCCAGCCCGATCGAATCTTCGGGCTTGACCGAACCGTCGGTCCACACCTCGATGACCAGCTTATCGAACTCCGTGTTCGACCCCTGTCGGGTCTTATCGACCGTATAATTGACCTTTTTGATCGGCGTGTGGACCGAATCGACCGGTATGTATCCGACCGAAAGGTCTTCGTCGTTATTGAATTCGGCCGAGACGTATCCGCGTCCGCGCTTGAGGCGCATTTCGACGTTGAATGTACCGGAACCGCTGATGGTCGCGATGTGAATGTTCGGGTCGAGCACCTCTACGTCGCCGTCGGCCTCGATGTCACCGCTTGTGACCTCGCCCTTTCCCTTCTTCGATATCGTCAGCGTTTTTGGCCCCGAGCCGTGCAGGTTGAACGGCACCTGTTTAAGATTGAGGATCACGTCCGTCGCATCCTCGACCACGCCGTTGATCGGCGAAAATTCGTGCTCCACGCCGTCGATCTTTACTGCAGTGACGGCCGCCCCCTCGATCGACGACAACAATGCCCGGCGGATCGAGTTTCCGATGGTCGTACCGAAACCGCGTTCGAACGGCTGTGCGTAAAACTTGCCATAGCGGTCGGTAAGCGTTTCTGACTCGACATTCAGCCGGCCCGGCATTTGAAAATTTGTCCAGTTGTTGCTCTGTGTCATATTTGTTCTTTTTTAAAACGGGTCACGGGCTGGCTTTGTCCCCGGATCGAGCAAGCAAGAACGAACTCTCTTGACCCGGATACTTCAGCCAGCCCTCAGTTTCTATTTGCTGTAAAGCTCAACGATAAGCTGTTCGTTGATATTGCCGTCAATGTCCTGCCGTGTCGGCATGGCCGAGATCGCGACCGAAAGGTCCTTACCCTCGGGAGCGATCCATGCGGGACGTCCGCGGCCGGCCGCCGTCGACCACGCGCCTTCGACGTGAACGTTCTTTGTGCTCTTGTCTTTGACCGTGATAACGTCACCGACCTTGACCTGAAAGGATGGAATGTCCACCTTTCGCCCATTCACTTCGATGTGGCCGTGATTGACGATCTGACGGGCCTGTCGTCGCGACGTCGAAAAACCGGCACGGTAAACGACGTTGTCCAACCGCCTCTCGAGCATGAAAAGCAGATTTTCGCCTGTCACGCCTTTCTGGCGAAGGGCCTTTTCGAAATAATTCCGGAATTGCTTTTCGAGGATAAAGTAAATTCGCTTTACTTTCTGCTTTTCGCGAAGCTGCTGGCCGTAACCGGCAAGCATCTTGCGGCGGGCGGCACCGTGCTGGCCCGGAGGGTTTGTACCGCGTTTTTCGATCGCACAAGAGGGTTTGAAGCAGCGATCGCCCTTGAGGAATAACTTTCCACCTTCGCGGCGGCACAGCCGGCACACCGCATCTCTATATCTAGCCATAGTATTTTCTGCCTCCGCTCGAATTAGCGGAAAAGTTTACAGGTCAGCGACCCTTCGTCCTTTCGATGATAAATAAGATCCAGGTTCCAAATTCCAAATTCCATATTCCAGATCAACGATCACGGATCTGGAATGTGAGAACTGGAATATTTCTCAAACTCTTCGCCGCTTTGGCGGCCTGCAGCCGTTGTGCGGGATCGGCGTCGTGTCGCGGATCGAGTTCACGCGGATGCCCGCCTGTGCGATCGCCCTGATCGCCGACTCGCGGCCGCCGCCCGGCCCCTTTACGCGAACATCGACCTCACGCATCCCTGCTTCGGTGGCCTTGCGGGCCGCCTCGCCGGCTGCCTGCTGCGCGGCAAAGGGCGTCCCTTTTCGCGATCCGCGGAAACCGCGGGCACCGGAGGACGACTGGGCCACAAGATTGCCCTGCGTATCGGTGATCGAAATAAGCGTGTTATTGAAAGATGCCGAAATATGGACGATCCCGTACGGAATGTTCTTTCGCTCTTTCTTTTTAAAGGTCTTTTTCTTTGCTGCTGCTTTAGCCATTTTTTCCTGAGTTCAAAGTTCAAAGTTCTAAGTTCAATGTTCCAGGCAATGGTCCAAACCTTGAACCTTGAACCTGGAACCTCGAACCTACTTCTTGCCCGGTGCCTTCTTTTTGGCGACTGCCGCCTTGCGCGGGCCTTTACGGGTGCGTGCGTTGGTCGACGTTCGCTGTCCGCGGACGGGCAGGCTGCGGCGATGACGCAGGCCGCGATAGCAGCCGATGTCCATCAGACGCTTGATATCCATCTGCACGCGCTTACGCAGGTCGCCCTCGATGTCGCCTTCGGAATCGAGCACGGTGCGGATCTTATTAAGCTCTTCCTCGCTCAGATCGCGGATCTTCGCTCCGCCATCGACCCCGGCCTTGCCGAGTATCTCGCTGGCGCGCGAACGTCCCACGCCATATATATACGTCAAACCGATCTCTGCCCTCTTATTGGGCGGCAAATCTACACCTGCTACACGAGCCATATTTCTCCATTTGGGATTTGAGATTTCGGACTGCGGATTTTTCTAATCCCAAATCCGAATTCTCAAATCAGAAATCATTTATCCCTGACGCTGCTTATGCTTCGGATTATCGCAGATAACGCGCACCACACCCTTTCGGTGGATCACCTTGCATTTGTCGCAGATCTTTTTTACTGATGGACGTACTTTCATAACTGTCACCCGCCATACCGGCATGCCGCCGGCAAATGTCATTAGCGGATCTACTTGTACCTGTAAGTGATCCGCCCCCGATTCAGGTCGTACGGCGAAAGCTCGACAAGGACCTTGTCGCCGGGAAGGATCCGTATGAAATTCTTCCTCATCTTGCCCGAGATGTGAGCCAGGACCTGATGCTGGTTCTCATCTACAGCGACCTTGAACATCGCATTGGGAAGGGTCTCTAGCACGGTGGCCATGACCTCTATCGCTTCTTCTTTAGACATATTTAGACATACGCCCTAAAGTGCAATGTGTGTCCAAGTTGGACAAACTTCTAATGATAGACCAATACTCGCCCTTTTTCAAGTATGCGCAGCAACTTTCGGTGCCGCACTCTGGCCTCTTTCCCGCTTCTGTTCACTGGTAAGCGTAAGTATCTCGGGGCCGTCAAGTGTGACCGCTATCGTATGCTCACAATGGGCCGACGGATTCCCGTCACGGGTAACGACGGTCCATCTGTCGTCCAGCGTTCTGGTTTCCGGCGTGCCGATGTTGAGCATCGGCTCGATCGCGAAGCAATATCCCGCCCTTACCCGCTCTTTCGTTCCGGCTCGCCCGTAATTCGGTATCTGCGGGGCCTCATGCATCGAGCGGCCGATGCCGTGGCCGGTGTAATCCCTCACGATGCCGTAGCCGTGCTTTTCAGCATGCTCCTGGATCGCGGCGCCGATATCCCCGATCCGCTTATTTGGCCGGCACTGTTCGATACCGAGGGCGAGACACTCCTCGGTCACGCGAATAAGCCGTTTCAGTTCATCGCTGATCTCGCCGACCGGCACCGTGATCGCGGTATCGCCGACAAACCCGTTGAGCGTACAGGCCATGTCGAGCGAGATGATATCGCCCTCGACGAGCGGCGTATCGGTGGAGAATCCGTGAACGATCTGGTCGTTCGGCGAGGCACAGATCGCGAACGGGAACGGCACCATGCCATGCGGCTTGTACCCGATAAAGGTCGGGATCGCTCCCGCGTCCCGCATCATTTTCTCGGCCGCCGAATTCAGTTCGAGTGTCGTCACTCCCGGTTTCACCATCGCACGAAGGGCCTCTCGCACCTCGGCGATCAACTCGCCAACGGCACGCATTTTTTCAAGGTCTTTCTGCGATTTCGCGATTATCATCCTTTTGCCGAGCAAGAAGCGGGTCGTCGAACTAAATATCCCGCCGATCGTCGCATTTCCAAACACTTTTCTCTCGAACCGGACCGATAACTAAACCAGCCGGTCAATCTCGCTGTATATCTCCTCGACGCTGCCTGTCCCGTCGATCCTTGTGAGCCGGCCCGAGCGTTTATA
>JAJNPX010000080.1 GCA_021155145.1 Acidisarcina sp.
CGCTTGACGGCCCAGATCGAGAAGGCCGCGTAGATCGCCGTTAATACGGTTCCGGGGTTGATGAACGTAATGAATAACTGCGGAATATCCGGAAACCACTCGCGCAGCCATCCAAATCGGATCGCAAATGCCTCAACCGCTATCGAAGACGCAAAACCGACGGCGATCGACCATTTCACCAGCTTCCAGCCGCCCGGCCCGCCAAACCATTCACCAGTTCCCTCCCTTTCGCGATCGAGGAACGGGATCAGGCCCAAGCCGATCACACACACCATCGGGATACCGATCCCGCCCATGAATGCCGAGAACGAGACGATCTCCTGAAGGCCGAGAAAATACCACGGGGCCTTTGCCGGATTCTCGGGGACGAGCGGGTTCGCGAGTTCTTTGAGCGGCGCATCGGAGATGAAGGCAAGCGCGACACAGATAAGCGTCGTGAGCATCAACACTCCGAGCTCCGCATAAAAGAGGTGAGGCATCGACGGAACCGTATGCTCCGGCCCGCCGTTGACCGCCGGTGTTTTACCCTTCACTACGGCGGCGAGATGGTAGGTCTTTGTCGGTGCGTCAGTGAAGACCGGATAGAAAGCCTTTGCTTCTTCGGCAACTCGTTCATCCGCATCTGCGGGCTTCGCGAGCCCGCCGTCTTTGCGGATCCGCCAAAAATGTACCGCCATCAGTGCGGCCAGCGTCAACGGCAGGATCATCACGTGCAGCAGGTAAAAGCGGATCAGAGCTTCCTCGCCGACCTTGTCGGAGCCGAGAAGGATCTCTCGCTGCAGGCCGCCGATGTCAAAGAATTCCGTTATGCCCATCGCGTCTGTGATCTCGCGGGGCGATTGGGCGATATTGGCACCGATCGTGATCGCCCAATATGCAAGTTGATCCCACGGAAGCAGGTAGCCCGTGAACGACAGACCCAATGTTGTGACCAGCAGGCCCCAGCCGATGAACCAATTGAACTCACGCGGCTTGCGATAGGCGGCCGTATAGAACGCACGCGCCATATGCAGTATCACCGCGACGACCATCACATTCGCCGCCCAGCGATGTATGTTGCGCATGAAGCGCCCGGTCGGAACGATGAAGTGAATGTCCTTGATCGATTGATACGCAACGTCCGGATACGGCTTGTAATAGAACATCAGGAGAATGCCGGTGACCAGGGTGATGAAGAATGCTGCGGTGGTTATGATCCCGAGTCCCGCGGTCGTGGACCATCGGAGCGACCAAAGGTGGGTTCGAACTGAGTGAAGATGCAGAAATACATTGCCGAAAATAAAGGTCGAACGCGTTCGGTCGGTCTTTGGCGGGCCGCCGCGAAACATTGCCCGATAGACGTGATCCGGTATCGCCTTCAGATTGATCCAAAACTCGTGTAATGCAGAATAGTTCTCGGCCTTCATAACCTACACCTTTGTTCCGCTCTTAACTTTCGTGTCTTCGTCCACGGTCAGAGTTCCGCCGTTCATTGAGACTTTAAGCCATGGAAGCGGCGTCGGGGCCGGCCCTTTTCTAACTGTTCCGTCCCTCGTAAAACCCGAGCCGTGACAAGGGCAATCGAAGCCATTTGCACTCGTTTTCACGATGCACCCCAAATGGGTGCAGACGGTCGAGATCGCAAAGACACCTTCCTTATCTCGAAACACGGCAACATTCCTTCCCGGCGGAATGAACGCCTCGCCTTCCGGCAATGTGTCAGGAAGCGACACGTTGAATTTTTTCGCGGGCGAAGCCGATACGGCCGCCTTCGGCAGCTTGAGCATCCCGAGCATAGAAAGCCCGAAGGCAGCCAACATCGAACCGATCGCCGCGAGGCCCAGAAAATCGCGCCGCGGCATCGGCTCGGGATCAAAACGGGATCTCTTTTCGTTTGGATGGGTCGTCATACAGAACTCCAACTTGTCGCGAACGTAACTCTCTCCATCGAGATGGCATCCACAGGGCAGCGAATGGCGCAAAGTGCACAGCGGATACATCTGTCTTCGTCTTTCAGGATCGCCGAATTCCCACCAAGGTCACTTGGGTCATCGAGCGAACGTTCGATCAGCTCGGTCACGTCAGTGTCATAATCAAGTACATCGAGTGAGATGAGCTTCAAACACTCGGTCGGGCAAACGTCCGCACAACCGCCACAGAGCACACACCTGCTTCCATCGAAAACTGGGGTCACACCGCAATCAAGACAGCGCGAGGCTTCGCGCATGGCCTGTTCGCGGGTGTAGCCGATCTCCACAACGTTCTCGGGATGCTCGAGGCGTTCTGAGGGATCGATGGTCGGAACTTCTACACGCCGGATCGATTCGTAGCCGCGTTCGCGTCGATATCGATCCAGAACGACGTGCGTCTTGATAAGCTCACTTTCGAGTTTCTTTCCGGTGAGATACTGGTAAACGGAACGAGCGGCAGACTTGCCCGACGCAACGGCGTCGATCAGCAACCGCGTGCCATGAGCGAGGTCGCCGGCGACAAATACGCCGTCAGCAGTTGTCTGCAGTGTCTCCCGGTCGACCTTGAGCCAGTCGCCGCGCATGCGTTCGATATCCTCTCCGCCTTCCTTTAGGAATGAAAGCGTCGGTGCCTGGCCGACGGCTAGAAGGACCGTGTCGCAAGGGATGACCTTGGTGTCGTTGTCGTCGTATATCGGCGAGAACTTCCGTTCGTCATCATACACACGCAGACACCGTCGAAATGCGACACCGATCACGCGGCCATTGTCTTCGCGCAATATTTCGGTCGGACCCCAGCCGTTGCTTCGTGTGACCCCTTCCTCGTCGCCTTCGACGATCTCGATCGTGTCTGCGGGCATCTCCTCTGCGCTTTCGAGTGAGACGAGATGTACGTGTGCGGTCTCGGAAAGTCTTGCGGCCGTCCGTGCCGTATCGAAAGCGACCTGACGGACGACCGATCGTGCCACGTCGTATGCGACATTTCCTCCACCTATCACTACGATCTCTCGGCCGATGTCGATGCTCTCGCTGAGCGAGACCGCCCTCAAAAGGTCAACACCGCCGATGACGTCCGGACCGTTTTCTCCGGGCAGGCCAAGCCCCCGCGAGGATTTTGCTCCGACGGCAATGATCACCGCGTCATGATCTTCGCGAAGCTCTGCAAACGAAATATCTCTACCGACCTGGATCCCGCAGCGGATCTCGACTCCGAGAGCCTCGATGACAGCGACTTCCTTTGCGATCAGGTCGCGCGGCAATCGGTACGCCGGCACGCCGACCGCCAACATCCCGGCTGCGACCGGTTCGATCTCGAACACTACGGGCTTAAAGCCCATAAGTGCAAGATCGTGCGCGGCCGAAAGCCCGGCCGGGCCGGCCCCGATGATAGCGATGCGCCGGCCATCGCCTCTTGCGACAGAGCGATCGGTACCTGATCTGAGCAAGGCCGCCATCTCTTCGGCATCGGCGGCGATCGGCGGTACAAAGTCCCTTATCGAGTCCAGCACCTCATCGAGAGGGCGGGCCTCCGGACCGTACCGGTCACAAGCGAATCGCTTCAACGCACGGATCGCTATCGGGCGATCTTGCCCGACAAACATGCCGTCGTCATTAACTTTCGGGATCTTTCCGCGGCGGCAGGCCGCCTCGCACGGAGCTCCGCAGATGCGGCCGCAGATCGATGCGAATGGGTTCGGCCCGCGGGCGATCAGGTAAGCCTCGTCCATCCTGCCTTCCGCGATCGCGCGCACATAACCGCGAGCATCAGTGTGGACCGGGCAGGCCACTTGGCAGGAGATCAGGTTTTGATGATAGTTCGCGTCAGGGACGTGAACATTTAGCCGCAACATACCATTCGCCGTCACAAAAAGCGTGAATCTGCCTGAATCCTATGCCGCTTATGGTCCCTGAAGTATGACTTGAGTCATACATTGGAAGAATATTCGAAACTTTTTTCATCCCGGTCTTCGTCTACGACGCGAGCCGACGAATGATCGGCGAGTATTTAACGGAAGGCCAGCCTACGCAGGACGCAAAGACCCGATACCTAACAGCAGATCATCTCGGAACCCCGCGGATAAAGACGAACGCCGTCGGCGCCGTCGTCTCCCGCTCGGACTGCATGCCCTACGGCGAAGAGATCGCCCGCACCGCCTACGGCTCCGACACCGGCCATGAGAGAGACGGAGAAAAGGGATCGCATGCTTACCAAGAAAAAACGGGGAGAAATAGGAAGATTCCCTGAGGGTGCACACTATGGGCACACTGACACAGAAAAAGCGGCCCTTTGAGCCGCTCTAACTGTTGTGAATATTGGTGATCCGACCAGGACTCGAACCTGGGACCCAATGGTTAAAAGCCATTTGCTCTACCGACTGAGCTATCGGACCACGCGGCCGATCATAGCCGGCCGAATTGACGATTTTACATATTGCTTCAGGTTATCGCAA
>JAJNPX010000102.1 GCA_021155145.1 Acidisarcina sp.
AGAAGCTGCCAAAGCGAATCGGAAGCCTTTTCGATCTCGTCGAAGAGGACAAAGGTCAGCTTGGTATCCTCGGTATGGGCTTTGTCCAGGTTTTCCTGGGTCAGCATCGGCGATGTCTCGCGATGGCCGAGATATCCGGGAGGCGAACCGATCAGTTTTGCGATCTCATGCGAGTGCTGAAACTCGGCACAATCGATCTTGACGACGGCGTGGGGATCGTTAAGCAGAACCTCCGAAGCGGCCTCGACGACGCGCGTCTTGCCGGAGCCGGTCGGGCCCAGGAAGAGCATAGTCCCGATCGGCCGTGTGGGATTGTTCATTCCCGCCAGATATATCTGGAAAAGCCCGCTCATGCGGCGTACGGCACGCTCCTGGCCCACGATCAGCGCTGACAGTTTATCTTCGAACTCTGCTGCCCGCGGGCTCTTGCGGTCGGGGTCTAGCAAGATGCCCTTTCCGTTAGATTCTTTCTTTTTCGCCGATTCGTTTTTCATCTCGGTTCTTTCTCCTAGCGGGAAAAACCTGTGCGGGAGTTTTCCCCCCTTGTTCGGGTGACGTTGCCTTTTGTTCGGATTTGCGGGTGAAGCCGATCCGTTGACAATAAAGATGATGTCACAATTTTATTCGTTGGCTGGAATCAACACACAGGCAAGGACGTTCCGGTTCATCGGAGCGTCCTTCCCAGTATTTTGCATAGAAATGATAAACCTTCAAGAAAAATTTCGGAAATCCAGCCAATTACAAATATAGGGCGTTTCCCGACTTATGCAAAACGCGGAAGCGTGGAGTTTACCTGTGCGGGATGGTCAGCCAACCCTCCAGAACGCCTACGGCGCCGCCGCCCGCGTTGTAGTTCGGCAGATCCGAGCGGTTGACCTCGACCACGTCATACCACGGATCGTAGAAGAGCAAACGATGCGAAGCGGTATCGACCTCTTTGAGAACCGTGAAATGGCGGCCGCTGCCGCTCCATTTTATCTTGGCAATTATCGGCGTGCGGCTCGAGACATAGTGCCAGAAATAATCGAACAGCCTGTTCTGCGGGACACATTCGGAGGCGTAGCAGGGAACGCCGATGGCATTCAAGACGTAGGCGAGATTTCCCGCCGTGGTCCCTGATTCGGCCTGGAAACGGCCCGGATATCGCTGAGATATCTGTCGTGCACGGCCTTCCGGATCTATCATGCACGCTTGTTTGTAGGTTTCCTCGACCATGGCGACGCACGCCGGCCCGCAGGAATTGTCCATCTCCTGATGAAGTAGGTAATGTGAACGCCCTCGACTATCGGTTACCCATCTCGCTCCCATTTTCTGGCCCTCCGAAAAAAGTTAGGTGATCTTTCAACTCACCAACCGGTAGACGAATACAGGCATCCCAAATTGCCTAACACACGCAAGATCAATCGTAATATTCGAGCCCGAGGTGCGTGATCAGGTCTTCGCCGCGCATATGCCGAAGCGTGTTTTTCAGCTTCATCAATTGGATGAAGATGTCATGCTCCGGATACAGGCCGGGAGCCGTCTGCGGGGCCTTGAAATAGAATGACAGCCATTCCTGAATTCCTTTCATACCGGCGCGTTGGGCAAGGTCCATGAACAACGCCAGGTCGAGCGCGAGCGGTGCGGCCAGGATCGAATCGCGGCAGAGGAAATCGATCTTGATCTGCATCTTGTAGCCGAGCCAGCCAAAGATGTCGATGTTGTCCCAGCCTTCTTTATTGTCGCCGCGCGGAGGGTAGTAGTTTATCCGCACGACGTGCGAAAAGCCTTCGTATAGGTCCGGATAAACTTCGGGCTGAAAAATGTGTTCGAGCACCGAAAGCTTGGATTCCTCTTTTGTCTTGAAATTTTCAGGATCGTCGAGCACCTCGCCGTCGCGGTTGCCGAGAATGTTAGTGGAGTACCAGCCTTCGAGGCCCAGCATTCTCGACTTCAGGCCCGGCGCAAGGATCGTTTTCATCAGCGTCTGGCCCGTTTTGAAATCCTTGCCGCAGATCGGCACCCTGTTCTCTTCGGCTAGTTTCGTCAATGCCGGGATATCGACGCTGAGGTTCGGCGCCCCGTTCGCAAAGGGCACGCCTGCCTTGATGGCGGCGTAGGCATATATCATCGAAGGCGCGATGGCCGGGTGACTGTCGTAAAGCCCTTTCTCAAATGCCTCGAGCGACCGGTGGACGTCCGATTCCTCAAGATAGATCTCGGTCGAGGCCGCCCAGACCATTACCAGGCGGTCGCAGCCATTCTCCGACTTAAAGCGCGCTATGTCTTCGATCAGTTGTTCGGCAAGCTCCATTTTATTCTTGCCGTTCTTTACGTTCTCGCCATGGAGGCGCTTTACATAATTCTGCTCAAAGACGGCGGGCATCGGCTTGAGGCTCGCTAGCTGTTCGGAAACCTGGTTCAGCAGGTCCTTTTCGAGCACACCGGCGTTCATTGCGGCCTCGAACGCGTTATCGCTGAAAATGTCCCATGCACCGAAGACGATGTCCTCAAGCTCCGCGATCGGGACGAAATCCTTTATCTTCGGCACATTATTGTCAGTCCGCTTGCCCAGCCTGATCGTGCCCATCTGCGTGAGGCTTCCGACGGGCTTCGAAATACCCCGTTTTATCGCCTCCACGCCCGCGACGAGCGTCGTGCTGACGGCCCCGAGGCCGACCAATAAAATTCCGAGTTTTCCTTCTGCGGGAGCTATTTCAATACCTTTGTTTGTCATTTATTTCCTTTATCTCGACTATCTTGACGGATCTCTGTTTCAAGCCGTTTTACCCCTGAGTCGGCGGTCAGCAGGATCATCTGCCGGATCGCTGTTTGGTTCAATTTGCGAAGCCGTTCATCGGGCCGAATGCCGTCATTGATCAGAACTGCATTCAGATTCTCCAGATTCGATAGGCATACGAGCTGTGAAACATTCGCATAGTCCCGAATATTGCCCTTTTAATCCGGATTTGTTTGACGCAAGTCAGATGCCGTCATTCCAAAGAGGGCCATGTTCAGGATGTCAGCCTCGGACGCATATACGCGAGTTGTCTCCGCCTTTGAAAGTTCAGGCGGGATCAGATTCTCCTTGATCGCGTCCGTGTGTATCCGATAGTTTATTTTCGCAAGATTTCGCTTGATATCCCAGCCGAGCTGTCGCCGTTCGGATTCTTTTAATCTCTGAAACTCTTTTATCAGGTACAGCTTAAATTCGACAGATATCCACGATGCGAATTCGAAAGCGATATCCTTATGTGCAAACGTGCCGCCGTACCTGCCGGCCTTGGAGACGATTCCGATCGCGCCGGTCTTTTCGATCCATTGTTTTGGAGTAAGCGTAAAACTGTTCAGGCCTGCCTGCATTCTAATCCCGTCGAATTCGACGGGATTAAACTTGGGATTGTTGATCTGCTCCCAAATCCCTAAAAACTCTATAGTGTTCCGATTTCTCAGCCAGTTGCGGATCAGATCGTCGGTTCTTTCGGTATCCTTGAAACGCGCGATATCGGTCAACGAGATGAAGTCATCATCGTTGAGTTTCTGGATCGTTACCTCTTTGGCCAGAACTTCGATCTTGGGCATTAGGCGCGCGGCGGAACGCTTGATCAAGGGAAGATGATAGCTTTACGGAAATGTTAAGGCAAAGGAGCGGGGCCGCCGGGCTTTCGCCGTAGGAACAGGGGAGAACACGATCGCAAAGAAAACGCCGTAAGCAACGCCGAAGAGCATCTGGAAGATCGGCTGGACTGGGAAGGAGAACATCCATCTAAGCATGGTTAGGCTCGCTTCGATTTCTGAAGGGGCTAAGCCTTGGGCCGCAAGCTTCTGAGCTTCATGGGCAAACATCGTCGAATAAAACTCGGGGTTGATGAGGTTCGGGTAGATCAGGAACCAGATGGTTGTGAGAGTTGTTTGGGCCAGGGCGATGATGAAGCCCGATTTGACGCCTTGGCCGATCGTCATCCAGCCGAGTTCGCGGCGTTTGGCGATAAGGCCGAAGAGAATTCCTAGGATCGGAACGAGGACGCCGCCGAACCGGCTGTATTCACCGACCGCGTGGTTTGTCGTGTTGAGTCCCAGGAAATGTTCGAGAATGACGTAGGCGACCACGATCAAGGCAAAGGCAATACCGTACTTGATCTCGAGTGAGTTTTTCATTGCAACACCTCCTCGCCGGCCGGTTCTTCGTGGAGATACATACGGTTTCCGTACAGGTCGTCGAAGAAGATGAAGCGGCCCCATGGCTCGTTCATTAGTTCGCTCGCGAGAGCGACGCCGGCCGAGCGGAAGCGGGAGACGTC
>JAJNPX010000129.1 GCA_021155145.1 Acidisarcina sp.
TTTCGGCATACCGAAATTGCGCATTTGCCGCGCTTTTGTGTCACGTCCTTTCTGTTGTCCGACGACACAAACCTCATGTTCGCCAAGTAGGGCGAATCCGCACACCATTGCGGGATCGTCGGCATAGCGGCGGTCCCCGTGAATCTCAACGAATCCGGAGAATATTGAACGAACAAGATCGTTGGTGTACGGCCGGTCCGGATTACGGGCGGTTCGAACACGCTCGATCGCAGTTTTCTCGGTTGTTTTTGCCATAATTGATCAGATCGCCCATTCCACGGAACAGCCGTGGGACGACAGTTCACCCTCAAGCCGTGCTGAGCCCTCAACTCTCAAGACCTGAGACTCCAGTGTAACCTCAACACCTCCGATCGGCATCTTTAGAATAACTTCGCATCGGCCCTGAGATCTGCTGAGAATACCGTAAACTGTATTGAGATCATCGTCTGAGCATTTTTGCGGTAGTCCCAAAAGCAGGGAACGTGCATTCTTTGGACGAGCGTCTGCTAAATCCTTGATATCGTCAACAATAAGCGTGATCTCCTGGCCATCCACCGACTCGACCTTTCCCTCAACAATGAGGAGGCTATCGTCCGACATTATTGAACCAAATCTGCTATACGATTCTGCCCAAACGAGACACTTTACACTGCCGCTCTTGTCCTCAAGACGAAACACCGCGAAACGGTTGCCCTTCTTACTGTATCTGACCTGCAAGCCGGACACCACGCCTGCCATTCGCAGACGATCTCCGGCTTTCAGTTCTCCGCATTCAGAGAGAGGCTTTACTCCTAAACTCTCCGTTGTCTCAGTGTGGGCGTCGAGTGGATGAACCGACAGAAAGAAGCCGATCGCAGATTTCTCGTGTTGCGACATTTCAGCCAGTGTCCACGGCCGGACACTCTTTAGCTCGTCATCTGAACTATGCAAGTTGTCGGAGGCCCCGAACAGATCGGACTGACCCCGTTCACGATCATTCCATACGCGTTGGCTGAACGACAGGGCATCATCTATCGACGCAAATGAGTCAGCCCTCCATTGATCGGGCCCGCTGGAGGCTGGCCTCAGTGAATCAAATGCGCCAGCAGCGATCAAGCTCTCAAGACACCGCCGATTTATGGCCCCCGGGTCGACCTTCGAGATAAAATCAAAGAGCGAAGAGAATCTGCCACCTTTTCTGGCCTCGACAATAGACTGTACGGTCGAAGCACCAATGCCCTTGATCGCGCTCAATCCGAATCGCACGGAGTCCACAGTTGGGGTAAATCCTTCGTCGCTCTCGTTCACGTCCGGCGGCAAAAGCAACATACCCATCGAGCGCAACTCGCTTGAATACTTGTAGATCTTTGCCGCATCATCTGACTCGTGGGACAAAACTGAAGCGTAGAAAAAGCTCGGATAATGGGCTTTTAAGTAAGCCGTCTGAAAGGCGAGATATGCATAGGCCATACTATGGCTTCGGTTAAAGCCATAATCGGCAAATTGGGCCATCAATGTAAATATTTCCTCAGCTTTATCGCGATCGATCCCGTTCGAGACTGCCCCGCTAATGAACTTTTCTCTGTGGACCGCCATCTCCTCACGTTTTTTCTTGCCCATTGCCCGACGCATCAGGTCTGCCTCGCCGAGGCTGTACCCTGCGAGCTTTTGTGCAAGCTGCATGATCTGCTCTTGATAAACGAGGACACCATAGGTGTTGCTCAGGATGTCTTTCATTTCCGGGATCAGATATCGGACCTGCTTTTCACCCCGACGCCGAGCGATGAAATCGTCCACCATTCCGCCGTCCAGAGGTCCGGGGCGATATAGAGCGTTAAGGGCAGAAAGGTCCTCCAGATCTTCCGGCTTCAGTTTCCGGCAGATCTCCTGCATGCCCGACGATTCGAACTGAAAAACAGCGTCGGTCTTTCCATCTGCGAACAACCTCATCGTCTCCGGATCGTTTAGCGGTATCGATGGCCAGTCGATCTCAACGCCAGCCTTATTGCGTAGCGAGGCAAGACAATCATCAATGATGGTCAGGGTGGTTAGAGCGAGGAAATCCATCTTCAACATTCCGACCTTTTCAAGATCGGTCATTGAATATTGACTGGTCAGTTCATTCTTAGACGAAACAGCCACCGGGATGAGTTCGTGAAGAGGTTTGGGTGAGATGACGACCCCGGCAGCATGAACCGATGAGTGACGAGCGCAGCCCTCAAGACGAAGGGCAGTGTCAACCAGATCTCGAACCCTCGGATCCTCCTTCATTGCTGCAGAGAGCTCCGGAACGCGCTCGATCGCCTGTGATATGGTCGTGTTGCGGCCGCGAAACGGCGGAGGTATCAACTTTGCAATGCGTTCAACATCGCCATATGGCATGTTCAGAGCACGGCCAACATCTTTGATCGCCGCTTTCGACGCCATAGTCCCGAAAGTGATGATCTGGCAAACCGATTCTCGCCCGTAGACTTGGGTCACATGGTCGATCACAGCCCCGCGGCCTCGAATGCAGAAGTCAATATCTATATCCGGCATTGAAATTCGTTCCGGATTGAGAAATCTTTCAAACAATAGGTCGTATTGAAGAGGATCAATTCCGGTGATCTCTAGGCAGTAGGCGACTAGTGAACCGGCCGCGGAACCCCGCCCCACACCGACCGGGATCCCGTTGTCGACCGCATATTTGATGAACTCCCATACGATCAGGAAATAGCCCGGAAAACCCATCCTTTTTATGATCTCGATCTCCTGGGTAAGTCGCTCACGATATTGTTCTATCGAACATCTCAGGTCGCCGGTGGCTATCATGGCATCGAGCACGGTTTGCTTCCGTTTTTCGAATCCGTCCCACACTACTTTCTCAAAATACTCGTCGATCGAAAGTTCGCCGAATTCTGGAGGAATCGGAAACGTAGGCAGGGTGAGGTCGCCTGTGCTGGAGAGGTCCAGCTCACATCGATCGGCGATCTCAAGGGTGTTAAGCAGCGACTCTGGAATTTCCTCGCCAAAGAGTTCCCACATCTCTTCAGCGCTCTTTACATAGTAGTTGGGCTCCGGAAACGAGTGGCGGGATTCTGAATAAGCGCGCCCTTCACCAATACAGAGGAGAATTTCATGGGCGCGGAAATCGTCCGCCGTCAAATAATGGGCATCGTTCGTTGCGACCAGTGGGACCGAAAGCTTTCGAGACAGCCGCACAATTTCCTTCCGAACGTTGGCTTCATCGCTCGAGCCGTGATCCTGAACTTCAAGATAGAAGTTCTTCTCACCAAAAATATCAAGAAGTCGGTCCGCATAGCGTTCGGCAGCCTCGCTGTCACCATTACGCAGATAGGTTGAGATAGCCCCCGAAGCCCCGGACGAAAGTGCGATCAAGCCTTTGGAGAATTCCGCCAGAAGCTCAAAGTCTATCTGCGGCTTAAAATTGAACCCTTCGGTGAATGCCCTTGAAGCGAGTTGGACAAGGTTTTGATAACCAAGACGGTCTTCAGCCAGGAGAACCAGATCATAAAAAGGCCTGTCGCTGCCACGCGCGACATCTCGAGATAGTCGCGAGGTGGTAGAGACAAAAGGCTGATAGCCCACGATCGGGCGAATGCCGGCGGACTTCATCGAATTGAAGAATGATATCGCGCCGTACATGTTCCCATAGTCAGTGAGAGCGCAGGCTTGCATTCCGAGTTCATCCAACCGTTTCGCCAGTGGCTTTAGTTGGATAGTGCTCTGTAAGAGGCTATAATCAGAGTGCAAATGTAGGTGGACGAAGTCCTTTTCGCGGAAAGTGAGGCTGCCCATTTCATACAAGATAGATGAAAAAAGTGTTTTTGGAAACTTTCGGCTGCCAGATGAATGTATCTGACTCGGAACGGGTGGCTACAACCCTTGCCGCGAATGGGTACGAGATCACGCGGAACCAGATCGACGCGGATGTTGTCCTTATAAACACATGTTCAGTCCGCGAAAAGGCGGAACAGAAGCTCTATACTCAGGTTGGTCGGATCCGCGGCGGCAAGACCAAAAAACCATTGATCGGGGTACTTGGGTGCGTTGCTCAGTTAGAAGGAGAGACCTTATTTGACAAGATCGAAGGGGTTGATCTCGTTCTTGGCACGCGTGCTGTGGGCCGTGTCGCCGAAGCGCTTGAAAGTGTTTTTGAGGATGGTGGGGGATACGTCGATCTGGGAGATCGCGAGCGAGACTATAGATGGGACGTTGCCGACAATGCCCGGAATTCTAAGTTCGTTGCATTTGTGCCTATTATCGAAGGCTGTAATAAGTTCTGTACATATTGTATCGTTCCATTTTCCCGCGGAAGGGAAGTCAGCCTTCCTGCTTCGATGATTGTTCAACAGGTGATCGACCTTAGGCGCCAGGGCGTCAAGGAAGTTCACCTTATCGGACAAAATGTGAACTCGTACAGGCCGGCCGACGATTCTGGACTTGAGAAATTTCACGGGAAGACGCCGTTTTCGCGGTTGTTAAGAGCTGTATCCGCTACTGGTATAGAACGGATCAAATTTAACACTTCGTTTCCCCGGGACTTCCATGACGACATCGTCGCCGCGATGGAAGAGAACGAGAATCTCTGCAATTGGGTCCATTTACCGGTCCAGTCGGGAAGCGATCGGATTCTAAAGGCCATGAAACGTCTCCACACTATCGATCGATACAAGGCCAAGATCGACCGCATACGAAATTCGACCCGCAGTATTGCTATCTCGACGGATATTATCGTGGGATTCCCGGGTGAAACAACCGAGGATTTTTGTAAGACCATCGATCTTTTTGAATATTGTAGGTATGATGCCGCCTATATTTTCAAGTATTCCCCTCGGTTCGGGACGCCGGCATTCAGTATGGAGGACGACGTTCCCGCCTCGGAAAAGAGTTCACGTTTTGTCGAGTTGGAAAAAGTTCAGAAGCGGCTTCAATCCGAAAGCCTATCGAGTTACAATGGCAAGACCGTGAGCGTCTTGGCGGAAAGGGTTTCTACAAGATCTGAGCGCGACCTGAGTGGCCATACGACTTGTCACCGAGTCGTGAACTTTGCTGGTGATATGGGGCTTCTCGGTGAGATCATTGATGTCAGAATTACGGAAGCCAAGGCTAATTCGTTATACGGTGAGGTAGTCTAGATCAAGTGAGCGAAGACGAAAATTTGGTCGAGGTAAAGATCGGTGCTCTGATCATGGACCCTAATACCAACACGCCCATCGTTGTACTGAAGGGAATCGACTCTGAAACGGTGCTCCCGATCTGGGTTGGTGCGTTTGAAGCGAACGCGATCGCCTTGGAGGTCGAGAAGATCATTCCGCAGCGGCCCATGACGCACGACCTTCTGAAAAATCTGGTACTGGAATGCGGCCTCGCGGGGTCGAGGGTCATAATTACCGACCTACTCGACAATACGTTCTATGCATCGATCGAGCTTAGAGACGAGAACGGGGAACTCGTACTCTTGGACGCCAGGCCCTCGGACGCTATCGCACTTGCCCTAAGGCTTGATTGTCCGATCTATGTACGTCAGAAGGTTCTCGACCTTTCTGCGACCGCCCGTCAACCAGAAGAAGGATCAGAGGATGACGAACTCGGACCAATGCCGGATGACTGGCCAGAACTGATCGGCTAGGCCTGTTCCGTCTCCAAACGCAGCTTTACGCTAGTTTCTCGAAATTTCTTTTTATCACCGTCCCATACATGATCATCGTAATTGCAAATCAAAAAGGCGGAGTCGGAAAAACCACGACCGCCATTAATCTTGCAGCCGCCATTGCGAACCAGCGAAAGCGGGTGCTGTTGATCGACCTCGATCCACAAAGCAATTCTTCACTTTCTTTCATAGAACCCGATCGCGTTAATGGCGGGGCCTACGAGCTTTTTGCTGAGCCTGACCGCGACCTGACCGAGCTTGTTTATCAAACGAGCACGCCCAATCTCTTTTTGATACCAGCTCGGATCAGCCTGGCAAAACTCGAAGCCAAACTGATCGGCGACTTTGATGCAGCATTTAAGCTGCGTGACCGCATAGAAGCACTGAAGCGTGATTATGACGTGATCCTTATCGATACTCCACCTACCCTTGGGATCCTGACCGTAAATGCTATGGTTGCTGCGAATCACGTTATAATTCCAATTCAATCGTCTTATTTTGCTCTTGAGGGAACTGACGACCTTCTCGAAACGATCGAGAAGATCCGCTCAAGGCCCAACCCCGAGCTAAATTTGTTGGGAGTCGTGGTAACGCTTTTTGACCGCAGAACCACTATCTCCCATGACGTCGAGTCTCACATTCGCAATGTATTCGGCAAAAAGGCCTTCAAGACAGTCATATCACGCAGTGTAAGGCTCGAGGAGTCGCCTGCTCATAAGAAATCCATATTCGATTACGCACCACGTTCGTCTGGTGCCACCGAGTATCAAAGCCTTTCAAAGGAGGTGCTTAAACGTGTCTAAGGCAGGACTTCCTGTTGGCGTAGGCATGCGCCACGATTCCCATTACGTTGAAAAGATCGCGGCAAGATCGAGGAGCGTAGGGCGAACGATCCCGATCGAATCGATCTATCCGAATCCTGATCAGCCTCGATCCGAATTTGGCGACCTTTCCGAACTCACGGAATCGATTCGCGAGAAAGGTGTCTTAGAGCCGTTACTCGTGAAACCGGACGGCCAAGGGCGATTTATGATCATCGCAGGTGAACGGCGCTGGAGGTCTTCGAAACTCGCTGGCCTGGCGGATGTACCTTGCATCGAAATGGATCTCGATGCGCAGGGCGTTGCAGAGATCGCGTTGATCGAAAATCTCCAACGAAAAGATCTAAATATCTGGGAGGAAGCCGACGGGCTAGCCGCCCTAGCATCCAAGTTTGGATACACCCAGGAGGAGATCGCCAAGAAGATCAGTAAGAGTCGGTCGACAGTCACGGAGCTAATGACGATCGCGGGACTGCCTGATGAGATTCGTGTACGGGCGAGGGACGCAAACCTTACTTCAAAGTCGACGCTGCTGGAGATCGCCCGTCAGTTTGACGACAACGCAATGCACGCGTTTCTTGACCAACTCCTCGTCAGTGGGGCGCCAAGTAAGTCGAGAAAACCACGAGTCGAAGTAGAAACCGTAGAAAAGGACCCAGCAGTTCCGATGGGATCCGATGAAAAGGCTTTTAGATTCTCC
>JAJNPX010000152.1 GCA_021155145.1 Acidisarcina sp.
CGGAATCCCTGAGAATATCCCGCTCAACCGTCTGAGGACCACCATCGGCAGGTCGGCCCGCAGCGACGTCTGTATCCCGGACGCTTTCGCCTCGCGCCTGCACGCCGAGATCAGGCAGGAGGGCGACGGCTACTGGCTGCAGGATCTCGGTTCGGCTAACGGCACCCGTTATAACGGTGTGGTCGTCAAGATGCCAATTCCGCTGTCGAACGGCGGCGAGATCCAGATCGGGGAGACGCGGATCGTTTTTGACGACGAGCGAATGAAAGTATCGGCCGGTTCGACGCTCATAGCCGATCATACCGAGGCGCTCGATCCGTCAAAGACGATCGCTTTCAGCCGTCCGAAATCGCCGACCACCGAGTTTCTGAGCGGCCAGTTCTCGAGCCGTACCGACCTGCTTCAGTTAATAAGCAAGGTCGGCGTTGCCCTGCTGTCGGCCCGCGGTTTGGATGAGACGCTCGACCAGGTCGCGTCCCTCGTTTTTGAGGCCGTCCCGGCCGAACGCTGCGTCATCATGCTCCGCGACGAGACCTCCGCCGACGGTATGCTGATCAAGGTCGCACGGCTGCGGGGGAAGAAAGACCCGATCGAAGAGGTTCGGATCAGCCGGACCGTGATGGACGAAGTGCTAAAGAACGGAAAGTCCGTGCTTACGGCCGATGCCCAGCATGACCCGAAGTATTTTAGCCAGACGATGGCCCTGCAGGGGATTCGCTCCGTACTCGCCGTTCCGCTCAGTGTCGATGAACGGACCATTTTCGGCCTTATCTATGCCGATTCGCCAACGTACGAGGCCACCTTTACCGAAGAACATCTAAATATTTTGACGACGCTCGCGTCGGTCGCCTCGATCCGCGTGGAGAACGCCTCTCTGATGGAGGAGCGTCTCGAGCGCGAGCGTATGGAGCGGGAACTCGAGCTCGCGACCGAGATCCAGCAGCGCTTTCAGCCATCGGCGCCGCCCATTATCGCCGGCTACGAGTTTCAGGGCATTTCATTTTCCTGCTACGAGATCGGCGGCGACTATTACGATTTCGTACCCCGCCATGACGGCCGAATGCTTGTTGCACTCGGTGACGTTTCGGGAAAGGGCACAGCCGCGGCACTGCTTATGTCGAGTGTCCATGCGGCGATCCACGCACAGGTTGCCGCCAAGACCTCTCTCGAGGAAGCGATCACTTCCGTCAACAAATATCTGGCCGAGAATACTCCGGCCAACCGCTTCGTCACCTTGTTTGCCGCGGAGCTTGAACCCTCGACCGGAGTGATGAAGTACATCAACGCCGGGCATAATCCGCCGCTGGTAGCCAAGATCGACGGCTCGATCGACCAGCTTTCCGCCGGAGGGCTTCCGCTAGGGCTTATGTCACAGGCCGAATTCGAGGTTGGTGAGATGCGGCTCGCAGAAGGAGAAACGCTCGTGGTGTATTCCGACGGCGTTTCCGAAGCAAATAATATCGAAGGCGAGGAGTACGGAATGGAGCGGCTGATAAATGTGGTCAAGACCCACTCCGGTGCCTCAGCCGCGGGACTTCGCGACAAAGTGGAATCGTCCCTGTCGGCATTCACGCAGACCGCACCGGCCAACGACGACATCACTCTGGTTATCGTGAAACGCATCTGAACCGCTTCAAGGGCTCGGAGCGACCTGAGAATACAGCCACGCCTTTGCCATCTTCCAATGGCGGTTTATGGTCGGTACGCTCACGCCCATTACTTCGGCCGTCTCTTCGATCGATAAACCGCCAAAATAGCGAAGCTCGACGATCTTGGCCTTGTCCGGGTCGATCTTTGCAAGCTCCTCGAGTGCCTCGTCCAGGGCGATGAGTTCCGACGATTTGTCCTGCGAGACTATCAGTATCTCTTCCTCTATCGGCAGCTTTTCAAACTCGCCGCCTCGCTTGTCGGCCTGGTGCTTCCGTGCATGGTCCATCAGTATCCGACGCATCACCTGAGCCGCGATACCGAAGAAATGGGCCCGATTTTGCCACTGCACCCGATTCTGGTCGATCAGCTTCATATAGGCCTCGTGGACGAGAGCCGTCGGCTGAAGCGTGTGATTCGAACGCTCTTTCCTCAGATAGCTGCTGGCCAGCTTCCTCAATTCGTCGTAGATGTGCGGAAGTATCTGGTTGACGACCTCTTTATTGCCGTCGGTCAGCTCCAGAAGCATCTGGGTAATCTGGTCGGGTGAGTGTTCGCTCATATTTGGTTGGTTCAGTCACCCGAATTATAGGGAAGAAGAGGCACTCAAGCAAATACTTTCAGCCTCTGATACTCGCCGCTCGGATCTTCCGCGTTTGAGAGTGAAGGCGGTAGTTCGCGTTCAATTTCCAGACTCTCGAACGGAGTGAATAATGTCCAAAAACCTTATCTATATATTTGCACTGATCATATCAGCTACCTTCGCTCAATCGGCTTTCGCCGACGTGAAGATAAAGTCAAAGCAGACCATGAGCGGTCAAAGTTATGAGAACACGACCTACATCAAGGGTAAGCGTCAGCGGACCGAGACCATGAACGGGATGATGGTCAACATCACACAGTGCGACCTTCGCCGCGGTGTTCAGATCAACCCGAATACCCGAACGTACATCGTCAATCCATTCACCGTATCGAGTGAAACGGTGACCGCGTCAAAGCCTTCGTCGGTCGATCGAAGCGGGGTCGTACAGGCCGGCGGAACGGTCACGACGACGATCACGGTCAAGGATACCGGCGAACGAAAACAGATGTTCGGCTACAACGCTAGACACCTGATCATCACCATGGAGACCGCCTCGTCGCCGGACGCGTGCAGCAAAACGCGTACGAAGATGGAAACTGACGGCTGGTACATCGATTTCGAGCCCCAGTTCGACTGCGGCGATTCGGCGTCCTACTCGGCCTACCGCGGAGGATCGAAGCCCGCTTGCCAGGATAAATACGTGATGAGAACGAACGGAACGGCAAAACGCGGCTACCCGGTTTACGAGAAGATGACGATGTTCGACGAGAACGGAAAGGAGAGTATGTCTTATGTGAACGAGGTCGTCGAACTTTCCAGGTCCACGCTCGACGCATCGCTCTTCGACGTACCGGAGGGCTTTCGTGAGGTCACCGACGCATCGCAGATGTATGCCTCGGCGGCGTCGAACTCGATCGGCGTCTCATCAGCAAACGTGAGCACCGGCACCGCTGCCTCGACAATGCCGCTGCCGAACACCTCTCGGCCGGGAAGCTCTTTGTCCGCAAATGCCGATAGCGCGAACACCGATACCGGAAAACCGGTAGGAGCGAAAATGCCGGGTACGATACGGATCGGGTTGGCAGCCGTGAAAACGGGAGCGGTAGGCGACGGCATCGCCGCGACCGATCTCGCCGCGGCCGTCCAAAATACGCTTACCAGCTTCCTAAAGCTCCCGAATGTCGAGGTCATTGCTCTCGAATCGAGACTTGCCTCCCCATCGCAGACCGAGGCACAGGAAAAAGAGTGTGATTACATTATCTACACGACCGTTTCACACAAGAAGGGCGGCGGCGGATTCGGTTCGATGTTCGGCTCGGCTCTCGGTTCTACGGTGGGCCGCGTCGGCATCGGCCAGACCGGCAGTACGGCCGGAAATATCGCCGGCCAGGTCGCAACGAATGCCATCGTGTCGGCCACATCAGTTTCGTCCCAGGTGAGGTCCAAGGACGAGATCACGCTCGACCTGAAGATGAACTCCCCGTCGGGTTCGAGCGTGCTGTCCAAGATCTTCAAGGTGAAGGCGAAGGCGAACGGCGACGACATCATCTCCAGCGTGATCGAGCAGGCGGCACAGGCCGTTGCGGATTCGATCGGAAAATAGGCCATTGAAATCTCGTCGATCGGTCAGGGCTGGACATTACGTCCGGCCCTTTCGGCGCCTGGCCTTCAGTACCGGCGATCGTCGCTGCTGATAGGTTTCACCCCGAAACGTCGCGTTGGATATCGAACCTACCAGTTCTAGAGGGAACCCGATGATGAGAATTTCAAGGATATCGAAGACCGTTACATCTGTGGTCATGGCCGCCGTAATTGCGGGCTCTAACGTCTCACTTTTTGCACAGACCAGACGCTCGGGACAGGTCGCTTC
>JAJNPX010000155.1 GCA_021155145.1 Acidisarcina sp.
TTCCTGAACCGGGCTTCGAATTTTGCTATAGAGCAGTTCAATTTGCCGGTCAAAGACGTTACCCGCGGCCTCGATCGGAAGGATTTCTTCATCCCCGGCTCGATCCTCCGCACCGAACTCGACCTCTCGCACCCGATCGCCAAAGGAATGCCGCAGCAGTCGATCGCGTGGTTCGAGAATTCGCCCGCGTTTGAATTGGTTCAGAGTGCGAGCTTTAGCTCGTCAGTACGCGATGAATCGCGCACTCTGAACGCGCGCGTCATCGCCCGCTATCCGTCCGACCCGAAGCAGATATTGCTCTCCGGCTGGGCTCTCGGGGCTGAGAAACTCGCGGGCAAAGCAGCGCTAGTGGAATTCACCGTCGGCAAAGGCAAGATCGTCCTCTTCGGCTTCCGCCCGCAGTATCGGGGCCAGTCGCTCGCGACCTTCCCACTGTTGTTCAATGCGATATCGCGATAGTCTTAACCGCTGAGACGCTGAGACGCAGAAAAAAGAAAAGAGCTCGTAAAAAAACCATTCTTCGCGCCTCCGCGTCTCTGCGGTTCAAATCAATGAAAGAAGATATTAAAGAAACACGGCTCGATAACGGCCTCGTCGTGCTGACGGATCGGATGCCGGGCGTGCGGTCGGCGACGCTCGGTTTTTTCTATCGCGTCGGCTCGCGCAACGAGCCTGATGAGCTCAACGGCATCACCCACTTTATCGAACACTGCGTATTCAAAGGCACCCGCACGCGAAGCGCGATGGAGATCGCGATCGAGCAAGACCGCCTCGGCGGCAACCTCGATGCATTCACCACACACGAGGAAACGGGTTTTGTTATCAAGGTGATCGACGACCAGATCGAAGCAGCCTTTGACCTAATGGCAGACATGCTGCAGCATCCGCGTTTTGACGATGCCGACTGCCTGAACGAGCAGCGGGTCATCATCGAAGAGATGAAGATGAACGAGGATTCGCCCGAGGACCTCTTGAGCGATATCTTTCATCGCGAGTTTTTCCCCGGCCACCAGCTTGGCATGGCGATCACCGGCACGCCCGATACGGTCAGAACGTTCGATCGCGAACGCACGAGCGAGTTTCATCGTTCCGCATTCACACCTCAGAATCTGATCATCGCCGCCGCCGGAAATGTCGATCACGGGCATCTTCTGAAACTCGTGAACGAGAACATTCCGTCGGAAAGCGGATCGATCGGCGAACAGCGGCCCGAACTCCCGATCCCTGCCCTCGCCGCGCCGATCTTTGTCGAACAACGCGCTGACCTCGAGCAGGCACACCTTATCATCGCGACTCCGCTCGTCTCGTCGCGCGACCCGCGACGTTACGCCGCCGATCTGCTCGCCAATGCGCTCGGCGGCGGAACCTCAAGCAGGCTGTGGCAAAAGATACGCGAAGAACGCGGCCTTGCTTACAGCGTCGGCGCCTCAGCAGCCCTATATAACGATACGGGATTCTTTACCGTCTCGGCCGGCACCTCGCCCGATCAGACGGAGCAGGTGCTCGACATCGTAATTGACGAGATCGGAAAAGCTGCCCGCGAAGGCATCGCCGACGGCGAACTGGAATTGATGAAAGAACAAACGCGGGCCGCTATCCTGCTGTCGCTCGAAGATTCGGCGGGACGCGCCGGTTCGCTTGCACAATGCGAGATGGTCCACGGGCGGCAGATACCGGTCGAGGAATCGCTTGCAAATGTCGCGGCCGTCACCGCGGACGATATCCAGCGGCTCGCGAACGAGTGCTTTCAAACGGAAAAGATCGCCTTCGTTGCCTTGGGCGATCTTGACGGTCTGACGGTCACGCGCGAGCGCCTGAACATCGGCTAATTTGCTTTTGGCGTGAGGGAAATGGTCACCTCGTAATCGATATTCTCGGCACGCGACTTTGCTCCGTTCTGATACACAAGGATCTCGTGATCGCCGTCCTGCGTCAGCGCATCGTCAAAGACGGTTCCGCCCGGTGCTCCGTCGCTCGAACCGTCGGGCATCATCACTATGCCGACCATTATCGGCCCTTCCTCGCCCGTCCATTTTCGTGCCTTGATACTCACTTTCAGGTGATCGCCGGCCGAGGCTTTTACAACGTACTTCGCCTTGTCGTCATATTTTGCGAGCTTGCCGTAAACCGTCACGGTCGGCGTAGCGTCTATCCTGGTCGCGGGGACGATGATGTCGGCGTACATATCATCGGCCATCGATCGCGCTCGTTCGAGCGCTCCCTTGCCTTCCTCTTCAAGCTTGATCCGCTCAAAGCCCTTTAGCCCGCGGACTATCACTTTTCCGTTTCCCGGATGCGTGAAGATCGCCGCGAACGGGGTTCCATCGGCGATCCGCCACTCGACAGCTTTTGCCGCCTTCAATTTATCGAGGCCAAACATTGCCACCGGCTCTTCAAAGTCGCGCTTCTCATCGGCGACATTGAGCTGGTAAACGGTCGCGGCATCAAAGAAGTGGACCTGATAGCCCGCCGGCCCCTTGCAAAAGGTCGATACGTGGCCGCCCTCTTCACCACCGGCCGATGTGCAGCCGCTGCGCAGGTCCGTATGCGTGCTAGTAAAGCTCACATCGTCGTCACCGTCCATCGGCGCCCTCTCACCTACGACCTCTATTGAGAGGATGCGGGCCGCGGGCTTATATTTAGCCGTCGTTGAAGAACCGGCTGCAAAGACGCCGTCGCCGCTGTTCAATCGGAACATGATGCCTGATGGCTGCCGTGCGAACTCGACAAATTCGCGCGATTCGATCTCGCTTCGCACGATCTCCTTTACCGGGCCGCTGATCTTTTCGGCCTCGGCGAGCCGCATTCCCGGAGAGATGCCTTCACTCGTCCGATAGTTCTTGTCCCACACCCAGATCTGTTCGATCTTCGCATTCTCTGCTATCGCGGCGTCGCGGTCCTCCTCGCCGGCGTAGATCGTCATCACGGTATCTTTGCCTCGCTTGAGAGCGATGAGGGCGATGCCCTCGCCGTCGCTCGTGCGTTCGAGCTTCATCGGTGCGACGGCCTTGCGGGCTTCGGCCACCGTCATCCCGAGCCTTATCCGCCCCGCCCTTTCGCCCGTGATAACAGACGAGGAAGGCGTTTCCTGTGCGGCGGCGGCCGCGGCCAACGCAACGATCCAAATTCCAAACAATGACAATATTCTCGTATTCATTTCTTAGCCTCCTCGCAATAAAATTGATAAATGATCGCAACCCGCCTCATCCTCGCGAGCCTAGTTCCCGAAATTGTAATTATTGTTTCCCGGCCTCACGTCGAACTGGGCCATCCCGACGCCTGAGAGGCCGCTCGTCCGGCATTGATGCCTGTCCGCGTCAACGATCTCGAACGCATTATAGCCATCGACGCAGAATCGTGCGTCACGACTGGCCCACTCCGTGCCGTCGTCGGCCCAGCCATAGACATAGACCGAGCCCCTATAGTTCTGACCCAGGGCGATCTTGGCGCATCTGCCCGCTGCCACCGCCCACCAGCCGCGTGTGTTCCAAACATCGTATGCATCGATCCATTCGGCGATCGCCGCATAGACGGTCGGACGCGTAGAGCGATTGCACAGGTTCAAGTAGGTAACCTTTTTCTCCGGTATGTATCTTCCGGTCTTCGCATCGATCCGCGTATTCGGCCCGACACACATCTTCCATCTGAAGCTTTCCTTTAGGCCCTTATTGCATGAAGGTATCCGTTCCCAGATCTTGCAGGGGCGCTGTCCTTCGCCGCCGCATCGTCCTTTGGCCTCGCCTGTCACGGTAAAGAACAAGATCGATACCGCTGCGATCATGACCAACTTCAGCGGGCGGATCACAATGACCCGCTTGAAACCTCCCGATCGGGAAGCCGCCTCCCGCATAAGCCGTAAGTTATCGTGTCGAATCAAGATCTTGTCTATCACCGTTCTTTCCTCCGTCCAGTTTAGATATTTTGTCGGGCGTGCAGCAGCCGACCTATTAACTGAACGTCCGCGCCGCGGGCGGCTTGCATCGCGACGTTAATTTCCGAAATTGAACGTGTTGTTGCCGGGTTTCACATCGAATTTGGCCATACCCACGATCGAGAAGTCCCGCGTCGGGCATACAAGCTCATCCGCGTTGTCGATCTCGAACGTGTCGAACGTCTTGATGCAGAACCTTGCATCGCCACTGTCCCACTCGGTCCCGTCAGGTGCCGAACCGTAAATATAGACCGAGCCCGAATACCCTAGGTCGATCTGTTCTTTACTGCACCTTCCTGACGGTATCTTGAACCAACCGCGAGAGACCCAGCCGTACTCGTTGTCGAGCCATTGAGCGATAGCGGCGTAGATCACCGGCCGCGAAGACCTGTTGCAGAGGTTCAGCACCGTCATCTTGCGCGTATCGCGCGGAATATACTTTCCCGTATCCGCGGAAACCTGAGTTCTCGGCCCCACGCACATTCCCAAACGAAAGTTCTCTTTCAGGCCTTTATTGCACGATGGTATCCGCTCCCAGATCTTGCACGGCCGCTGTCCCTCAGCACCGCACTTGCGTTGCGCCTGAACATCGGCCGCGGCAAAAATCACCAGAACCGCAATTGTCGAAACAAATATTGCCGCCGCTCTCATCCTCATATGTGTCGCTCCTTTTGTTTTGAGATCGTCCTTCATCTTCCACCTCCATCGGACTGCCTTACGGCGATCAGTGAGTGCAATACCGCTGCCAAAGACGCCGGTACATGAAGAATGCCTGTATTTTTGCTGGTTTTTCGGCGAAACATATCATAGATCGGCAATTAAGTTAAGCCCTTCGCCGACTGTCATTTTGCAAAACGCGCTGCAGAAACTTTGCAATGTGCAAAATTCGATGCTCGGCATTTGCGTGATCTGTTGTAGAGTCGCGTTGAGGCTTTTGAGATGGATCTGAAGAGGCTATTCCTTGTTATCCTTGTACTTTCGGTCGTCGTAAGTGCGGCGATCGGTATCGTGGTCATCCTGATCGGCAATTTTGGCGAGTTTGAGACCAAGGTCCTGCTGACCACGCTGACCATTACGGTCACGAGCATTCTCGGGCTCGCATGCGGCGCCTATCTCGAAACCGGACGCGGGAAAACGCTTCCTACGGCCGGGATCGTTCTGGCACTCGTTTCGGCGGTAATGTGGATCATTCTGATCTGGCAGATGCGAATCGAGAACGACACATACATAAAGTCGCTGATGTCCGCGACGCTGGTCGCCGCTTCATGCTCGCACATTTCCCTTCTTTCGCTCGCGCGGCTCGAACGGAAATTCATATGGTCGCGATACGCCGCCCACGTCGCGATCTGGGCTCTCACCGCATTCTTGCTCTATTTTATCTGGACGAACGGCAACATCGACGAAGACCTGATGGGCCGCGTCATAGGCGTTCTCGGCATCATCATCGCTTCGCTTACCGTGATAACACCTATCTTTCACAAACTGAGCGCCGGCGAACCAAATGCAGGGGAGATCGATGCTGAGATAGCTAAATTGAAGGACAGGATCGCCGAACTTGAAACCAAGAAGGGCCATCTAGCTCGGATATCGGAGGATGAAATATCGTAATTCGGCGCCAACGCGGATATACCGCGACTGAAAGATGGGAACGCCGAATTCGAGCAGCTGAAGACAAAATCACACACCTGCTGCTGAGGAATAGCTACTTCTTTTTCGGGGCGAAAGGGTTGATCAATTTCAAGCCGTCAAATACCCGAAAATCCCGATCGGCTGACACCAAGGTTGCACCGTGTTCTAGAGCAACCGCTGCGATATGAGCGTCCATCAGTTTGGCTCCCGAAATACCCGCTTCGTTGACAAGCTTCCGGAATATCTGAAAATGGTCGGCTCCGGGATTGACAATGATCGAGCCGGGATTCGCTATCAAGGCCTCGACGGTCGTAAGAACATCGTGAGTGCGCAGAGCCCTCGGGAAGATCCGCGGATTTGTGGAAATCCTCAGAAATCCCATAAGGGTGTGCCACGTAAAACAGACCGGCTCCGCGTCATTAAGTGCTTTTTCCAGCCATATCCGAGCCTTGACATGATTTGGATCGTCCTGGTTATACGCGTAAAGCAGGAGGTTGACGTCGGGGAGGATCATTTGTATTCTTCTTCATCCAGAATGGCCAGCAAGTCGCTCGTCTTGTCGTAATTGATGTGCGGAAAAACACCCATTTTGAACGGTTTCACTTTGAACGGTTTGGGTTTTACGGTTCCGCGTGTGGATGCGTACCGGCCGCGGCGGATCAGTTCATTTACGGCTTCCTTGAACGTCTTTCCGCTACCCGCCTTCATTTCTTCCTTAACGGTCACTACAACGTCGTCATCCAATGTCAATGTCGTTCTCATAACAAGATCATACCATATTGATGTTATGACGTCTACTAAGAAGCATCATGATGCCTCAAGGTCTGTTTTTTTTGAATGTGTTAGGTTGTTTCGGTGGGCAAAAGTTGCCGGCGCAAAGAACAGGACGATCGTTGCGGTGAGAAAAAGATGTTTCATAAACTAGTTGGATCTATATTCGAT
>JAJNPX010000170.1 GCA_021155145.1 Acidisarcina sp.
TGGTCGATGCCGAAACGTGCCAAATACTCCGCGACGTAACCGACCAACGGCTTACCAAGAAACGGTATTGCGGGTTTTGTACGGTCTATGGTTAAAGGAAAAAGCCGCGTGCCGAAGCCTGCGGCCAGGATCATCGCCTTCATATGAATCTCAAGCGAATAGCTTGTCGGATAAGAATATACCGCGTTGTTCGGCAACGGTTCAATACCACTCAGATCAAAGTATGAAGACAGAAATATAAAGCCCCGGCGGTTTGCCGGGGCTGGAAGTCGAATTTGCTGTCGATCTATCTCACATTCCAGTTTGCCAGCGGATAATCTAAAACACCGCCCCAACTCTCTGCCCGAATGCTTCCGTCGATCGAATGCCGCACCCAGAAAACGCCGTCGGTCGGCCGGTATATAGCGATATCCGTGCGACCGTCACCGTCGTAGTCACCGGGTACGCTTATATCGTCGGGAGCGGCTCCATTGGTACCTCCCCAGGGAATACCCGCCGCGCCGGTTCCGCCTCCGTCACGCTCGAGAATAAAATGGTAGTAAACACCGCCTATATTGCGGCGTGCGCAGAAGTCAGAACGGCCATCAGCGTCGTAATCTCCGGGTACGATGAAATCAAAGACGCTACCCCAGCTAACGTATTCTGCACCGCCGTCGGATGAGCGCCGAAATACATATTGCGCATAATTTGCATTGTTCGGGTCTACTCTCTGGACGCACAGATCCATCTTTGAATCCCCATCATAATCACCCGGACACGGGAAGAAGTCGTCGAGCACTCCATAGCCCCACGGCGAATAATTAAAGCTTTCCGAAGGATTAGCACTGCTTCGAAAAAAATAATAGCAAGGTCCTGGCACACTAACGTCGCACCGGAAAACTGCCCGGTCATCAATGCTGTCGCCGTCGTAATCTCCGACAACGGTCGGATCGTCGCCTTCGCCGCCAAAGGCGTCAAAACCGAACGTCGACGTAAGGCTGTTGATCCAGTAAAAGCCGGAAACGGCGGGATCCGGGTCCGAACGCCAATAGATCAGGTCATCTCTGTTGTCGCCGTCGAAATCTGCTGACACGAAAGTGTCTGTGGCAAAGTCGCCCCATGCAGCACCCGCCGTAAGGCCGTTACTCGATGACTTGGTCCACCAGGTCACGACATCTGTTCCGACGCTCCTCTGGAAAAGCGGTTCACCATTGAGTTCCATCTCCTTGCGGATCTGCCGCCGCTCGCGCTGGCTGAACGCTCCCTGGTGTATCCGCGTGACTCCATTCGTATTGAGCGCCGCACCGCTTTCCCGCAGAACAACGAAATCACTCCGTCCGTCACCGTCCATATCCACATTCGGTTCCTGAGGAATCACTATTCCGGTGGGTTGGGCCTTTACAGGCTGGGATTTAAGCTTGGAAGTCATGCGAGGCGACTTTCGCTGCCCAAGGACGACAGAAGAAAGTGCGATCGCCAATATGATCAGTACGACAATTTTTGGTGTTCTCATTTTAGTTCAAGAATGCCTCATTCAAGGTAAAAACGGATGTGCCAGCGAGGTAGCCGGCGACGCGATCCAACCGATTCAAATTTGTGCAAATGCCATTTGGAGAAAAGAAGGTGGCAACTGCAAACTATTAAAATTATTGACAAAAGTCAAGTTTTTCGTTGCAGTTCAGCGAAAGACATTGGCGTTTTCTGGTCGTTAAGTTGATCTGTTAGATCTAACGTCCCGTTGTTCCTGAATATTGCAGCACGATGCTCTTCACAAAATGAAATTAACGCAAAAGAACGACCGAAAGGCGATTTTTGGCTGGCTGGTGTATGACTGGGCAAACTCGGCCTTTTTTACAACGGTCGTCTCCGTTCTTATCGGCCCTTATCTAACGAGCCTTGCCGAAAGGGCGGTCGGTTCTGAGGGCGTGATAGCTGATCTTTATTTCACAGTAATTACCCCAAAAAATCTGTACGGCCTGTGTATCGCGATCTCCGTTGTCTCGATGGTAATATTCTTACCCCTTCTGGGAGCCATCGCAGACTATACACACTTGAAAAAGCGGCTGATGGCGGGTTTTTGCTACACCGGCACCCTGGCCGGCGCATTACTGTTTTTCGTAACAGATTCGTATTTGATTTGCTCCGCTTTGCTGATCGTTTCGAATATGTGCTTTGCGGCGGCGAATGTTTTCTACAATGCGTTTCTGATCGACCTGACGACTGAAGATCGCCGCGACAGAGTCTCAAGCCTCGGTTATGCGTCAGGGTATATCGGCGGTGTTGTGATGCTGGCGCTAAACTTCGCCCTTCTAAGTTTTGCCGATGATCTCGGAATATCGACCGGGATGGCAGTAAGGATCTCGTTCCTGGCGGCTTCGCTCTGGTGGGGTCTATTCGCGATCATCACGTTTTATCTCGTTAAGAGCACTGGCCGACCGAAAGAGGTTCCAGAGGGCCAAACCCTCGTCTCTGTTGGCTTTAGGGAGTTGTGGCAAACCCTGAAGGAACTGCGGCGACTGCGTTATACGGCATTGTTCCTGATCGCTTATCTTTTCTATAATGACGGTATCCAAACAGTCATTCTCCAATCATCGGTGTTCCTCTCATACGAGTTATTCACCTCACGCGGTTTACCGGAAAACAATTCGTTTCTCTTGGGGATCTTTTTTGTGGCTCAGCTATCGGCCTTGGCCGGAGCGATTGTCTTCGAACGAATTTCAAGATATATCGGGGCGAAACGGACCATCCTCATTTCTCTGGCGATCTGGTGCGGGATCGTGATCTATGCCTATGGCTTTCTATCAAGCACTTTTCAGGCCTGGATAATGGCAGGATTCATTGGAATGGTGCTGGGTAGTTCTCAGGCATTGTCTCGGTCACTTTATTCTCAGATGATACCGGCAGACCGCGAATCAAGCTTTTTCGGCCTTTATGAGATCTCGGAAAAAAGCACGTCGTGGATGGGCCAGCTGCTGTTCGTAGTCATTGTCGGAGCTACGGGTTCGTATCGAAGCGCGATCCTCGGCCTCATCGTCTTCTTTGTCGCGGGCAGCATTCTACTGCTTTTTACCGATACTGCCCGCGCGATACATGAGGCTGGCAATCTTACACCCGAGGAGGCCGAGGCTGCCGCCGATTTGAGAACGAAAACCGCTTAGCTATAATTGGGACGGTCTATGTCCCCCAAGTTGAGGAATTTCACGATGAACGAAAATGCCCACGGCAGGATCATTACTATTTTTGGAGGATCAAAGTGCGGGCCCGAGTCTGAAGAGTATCAGGACGCTCTTACGCTCGGACGCAAACTCGCTGAAGCTGGTTTCACGATCTGCACCGGCGGATACCTAGGCGTTATGGAGGCAGCCTCCCGCGGAGCACGTGAAGCCGGGGGCAGAGTACTGGGCATCGTAATGAACCAATTCAAGTCCGAGCCCAACCGATTTCTGACCGACAAGGTCGCCACTGATCACTTCTATGATCGACTGCAAAACCTGATAACGCGCTCGGTCGGATTTGTTGCAATGCGGGGAGGTATGGGAACGGTGACGGAAATATCGCTGGTTTGGAACAAACTCCAAACGGGCGTTCTTGAACGCCGACCGCTGGTGCTTGTTGGGGAATGTTGGCAAAACGTCGTGGACGCCTGGGAGAAGAACTTAGCAGTGTCTCGCGCTGATATTTCGTTCTTGGACTTTGCCAACAATGCGGAGGATGCATGTGAGATCATCGTAAAGAAGACGGCAGGAGTGATCGTATGAATTGTCCAAAGTGTAGCGCAGTGCTGCTTCCGGATGCGAAATTTTGTGGCTCCTGCGGCCTTACGCTACAGTCGGCGCCACCACAAGACGTACAACCACCTCAGTATCAACAGGTTCCACAGGGAGTCCCGGGTCCTTCGGCCACGGTCGGCGGTGCTTTTCATTTCGATTCGGACGGCAGAGGTCAGGGACGCGGCTATACGTGGGAGATCTTGCATCAGGGATCGTTTGCTCTCGCACTCGTAAAGCTTCAGGCGGAACAGTCGATCCACGCCGAAGCAGGCGCTATGGTGTCGATGTCGGGAAACGTCGATCTTCATTCGGAAATGAAGGGTGGTGTATTCGGCGCTCTTAAACGGGCCGTTGGTGGCGAGTCCGCATTCGTCTCGACCTTTACTGCGAAAGGTGGTCCCGGAGAGGTAACGCTTGCCCCAGGGGCTCCCGGTGGTGTTGCCGGCATCGAAATGACTTCCCAGATATTTATGGTCCAGTCGAGCTCATATCTCGCCGGCGACATGAGTCTGCAGGTCGAAACGAAGTTCGGCGGAGCCAAATCGCTGTTCGGTGGCGAGGGACTTTTTCTGCTCCAGATCTCAGGAACCGGGTTGCTTCTCGTCTCATCCTTTGGCGCGATCCATTCCAGAACGCTCCGGCCGGGCGAGCAGTATGTTGTCGATACTGGGCATCTCGTCGCTTGGGAAAGTCATATGCAGTACAACCTACGTAAAGCGGCCAAAAGCGGTTTTTTCCGAAGCATGATGAGCGGAGAGGGCCTCGTCGCCGAGTTCAACGGGCCGGGTGACATACTAATTCAGACGCGAAACCTGGCTGCCTTCGCAGGCCTGCTTCGCCCGTATTTTCCCTCACAAGGAGGTTAGGCCGGCCTCGTCTTGCCAGATCCATGACGGACGGTAACCCCACTAACGGTTCGCATACTCAGGCGAACGAAATTCGGCTGAACGCCAGACCCGTCTCGAGAGGTATCGCGATCGGGCGCGTCACTTGTTTGTATGGCGACAACCGACAGTTCTATCGGATTCGGATCGCACCGGACAAGATCGAAAGGGAAGTCCGGCGTTTCAGATCTGCCCATACCGCGGCCACGAAACAGCTTGACAAGTACGAGACATCTTTCGATAATTCCGCGAATTCAGCGGCGATCTTTGACATGCACCGCGCGATTCTTGAGGATTCGACCCTAAGTGAGAGGATCGAGGACGTTATTCGCACGCGGGCGGTAAATGCCGAGTGGGCCGTAAAAGTTGTGACCGATGAGTATATCGCCAAGTACAGGGCGATACCCGATGAGCATTTTCGGGATCGATATATCGACGTCGAAGACGTTGCGGAAAAGCTGCAGAATGCGCTCGGCGGCGGTCGAAAGGCTATCAGAATCGCAAAAGATTCCATAATCGCGGTGAAAGAACTGCGTCCGTCTACGCTTGCCGAGATCGGTCCAGAACACATCAACGCGATCGTGACCGAGCACGGTGGTTGGACGTCGCACACATTTATAGTTGCGCGCGAATTGTCGATCCCCGCGGTCACAGGCGTAAAGAAACTAATGCGCCGCGTCAAAACAGGCGACATCGTCATCATTGACGGTTTTGAAGGAAAGGTGGTCCTAAACCCCGATCCAGCCACTCTGAAAAAATATCAAGATGAGTCGACCACGGCCTCCGCTTCTTCGATAATGGAAACGGCCCCGACTGGGGAGATCCGAACATTAGATGGCCGCGAGGTAAAGATACGTGCGAACTTCGACATACCGGCCGGATTTCGTCGGGCCAAGAGTCTGGGCGCGAGGGGCATTGGACTATTCCGATCCGAATACCTTTTCAATCGTTCTAGCGGCTTCCCGCGAGAAGCCGAACAGGTAAAGGTCTATCGGGAGATCGCTGATTTTGCAGGCAAAGATCGGGTAAGGGTCCGCACCTTTGACCTAAGCGTTGGGCAGCTTACAGACCAGACCAGGCGCCGCGAACCAAATCCTGCCTTGGGGCTAAGAGGTGTTCGACTTGGGCTATCGCTTCCGAATCAGCTTCGCACCCAGATCAGGGCTCTGCTTCAAGCGTCCGTCGGGCGTGAGATCGATATCATTGTTCCGATGGTGTCCGGGGTCGATGAGATCCGCAGTGTCAAGAAGATCATCGACGAAGAGTCCAAGGCATTGCGAAACAGGGACATCGAGATCGGTTCGCCCCGATTGGGAGCAATGATAGAGTTGCCGTCGGCCGTCCTGACCATCTCCGCGATCATGGATGAGGTCGACTGCGTTTGTCT
>JAJNPX010000181.1 GCA_021155145.1 Acidisarcina sp.
GTTCAAATTTCAGCCCAGGAACCCGCGGAAGTTAGAGCGGTCAACCGTGTATTTCGGAAAGAGGGTGTTGAGGTCTTTGCTCCCGAGGTGCTTGCTCGCGGCTTCGGCGAACACGTCGCGGAAATCGGTGGTGACGGCGAGATCGCGGCCTTCGCTCAACTGATCGGGTCTCAGCCCCTTCCAATCGCCATAGACCTTTCCGCCTTTCACGGAGTTGCCGAGTACGAGCATCGCATTACCGTGGCCGTGGTCGGTACCGCGGCTTCCGTTCTCGCGGGCCGTGCGGCCAAACTCGGACATCGTCAGCACGACGACGTCGTCCATCCGCTTGCCGAGGTCGGTCGCGAACGCTGCGATCGAGTTCGAGAGATCGCGAAGCAGGTTGGCAAGCTGGCCGCGGGCCGGAGCATTTCCGAGCGATTGATTGGTATGCGTATCCCAGCCGCCCGCCTCCGCAAAGGCGACCTCGAGTCCGACGCCGGCCTTGATCAGCTGCGCGATCTGCATCATCGACCGGCCGAGCGGTGATGCCGGATAAGCGGCGCCATTCTCGGGCTTGTACTGCGCCGGGTTGGCGGACTTCAGAAAGTTGACCGCTTCGAATGTCTCCTTGCCCGTTTCTCCGAGAGTATCTTTGACGTTCTGGTCGTATATCCCCTCGAATCCGCCTTTGAGGTCCGCGGTGTAGAGCCCGGCTTTGATCGTGAAATCCGACAGGTTCATCATCGCGACCGACGGAGCTTTTCCATAGAGCGAACGAGGCATCGACTGCGTCATCGAGACGGCCCGAAACGGGGAATCGTTCTTTGAGTCGGCGGTCTGCAGAGCGCGGTTGAGCCAGCCATCGCGTGTGCCCTTGTAGCCGGGCGTGCCCGATTCCATATAGTCCTGCGCGTCAAAATGCGACCGGGTGTTGTCCGGCGAACCGGACGAATGGATGATGCCGAGCTGCTTCGACCTCCAGAATGGAGCAAGCGACGCCATCGCAGGATGCAGGCCAAACGATCCATCGAGGTCGATCGCGCCTTCCGTCTCGTTGGGCTTGCGGATGGCGATCGTCCGGCGAAGGTCGTAATAGGCCGGATCGCCGTATGGGACGACCATGTTCAGCCCATCCACCGCTCCGCGCTGAAAGATGGTCACGAGTACCTTTTTCCTGCCGTACCTGCCCTTCGCCTGAGCAGTCGCGAACTGATGCAAAAACTCCGGAGCGGCCGCCATAAAGCCGAAACTGGCCAATCCGATACCCGTGTTCTTGATAAAAAGCCGTCTATCCATAACCTCGAAACTCCCTGCCAAAAATTCTGGCCGCTGTCATGACTTAGACGCTGGTCGGGCCGAAAAGGTCAATTTTCTTTCCACTCACGACCCGGGAGGCCTGGTTCTGAGAGATGCTTGGCCGAGTCTGGAGAAGTTGATCGACTCGCCGAGTATCCGGGCCGCTTCCTGCGGTGCGTGAAAGCCCATCGAGTTCTCGGCCTCGACGAAATCCAGGTAAAACTGGGCTTTCTTTTGGTAGTCGCGGGCGGCGGAAAGGTCGTTGTCGGCCGCTCCTTTCGTGCGGGCGGCAGAGATATCGTTGATCAGATCGACGAGTGCATCCATCGCGACACCGCGAAGGTCGAACGTGCGTTGCTGGATCGTCTCGACCCGAAACTTCAGCTCGTCCTCGGTCGCCTTGTGGCAGGTCTGGCAAGAGATGTTGATGTTCAACAGCGGGCTGCGGACGTGATGGCTACTGATCTTCATTGCGCCCTCGCGGGTATACGGCATATGGCAGTCGGCACAGGACACGCCGGCGCGTGCGTGGATGCCCTGATTGAACATCTCGAATTCGGGGTGCTGGGCTTTCAGTACGTTCGCTCCCGAGCGGGCGTGTGTCCAATCTTTATGGTCCATCTCGGCGTAGTAAGCGAGAATGTTGTCGACTCTGAGTCCTTTGGACCATGGGTACGTCAGCGTTTTCTCCGGACCCTTGAAGTAGTATTCGACGTGGCACTGGCCGCATACGTAGGTGCGCATCTCTTGCCGTGTCGCATCGCGGTTGACATCGAAATCGGCGATGCCTTGGGAAGCTTTGAGAGCCTTCATGCCCTCCATAAAAGCCGGACGCGTCACGCGAAGCTGCATCGACTGCGAATCGTGACAATCGATGCACGAGACCGGATGCGAGACGTGTGTACGGGCCTCGGCGTATGGCATTTTGTTGAGTGCGTGAAACCCGGCGGTAATATCGCCATTGCCCAGCTTCTTATAGGCCGAGTATGCTGACGCGTGACAGTTTATGCAGGTACCAGGCTGGGCCGTTACCCGCTGGCGCTCGGTGAATGTCTGGTCGTCGAGCATAAAGGCGTGCCCTCGCTCTTCGCGAAAATCCACGGCAAAGGCATAGCCGTCCCACATGGTCTTGAGCCGCGGATCTTCCTCGAGCCTCGATTGAGCCACGACAGAACGCGGATCGGCACCGGTCGGCGTTCGGTGGATGGCTTCGCTCCCGCCGAACCGCGTTCGCTGCTGGTCTACGGTGCGAAGGTAGCTGTCGTATTGAAGCGGAAAGTTCTTTCCCCAAACGGCCGGGTCTTCGGTGTCGTCGGTCAGCTCCACGACCCGAAAGAAAGGATTTCGGGCCTCCTGTTTCCGCTCCATTATGTTCGTCAGCAGTGCGAGCCCCAGTATCGCGGCGGCAAAGGATACGAACGCAATAAGGACCACCATTCTCAACCCGAAAAGTCTCGGCTTCCTGGGCGGCGGCTCCGGTGTTTCGACGTTCGGTTCAGTGCTTTCTTCGCTCATATTCTCCTCGTTCAATGCATATGCCCGACGTTCCTATGGCATCGTATGCAGGACATTTCTTCCGATGCCTCCAGATCTTCCGAAACGGTTATCGAATGCACCATCGTCGCGTGGCAATCACGACACGAGGCTTCCGCTATCCGGCGGTTGAGTTCGGTGATCTGGATCGGCTCGTGAAATCCGCCGGCGGTGAAGTAATAGGAATGCCAGAAGCCATTCCACGCCTTGGTAGCATATTTGCCGGCGATATTGTGCGGCGTGTGACAGTCGTTACAGGTCGCGACGGTCTTGTGGCTGGATTTAAGCCAGCCGCTGTATTGGTCGTCCATAATATGGCAATTAGCACACGCGAGCGGGTCGTTGCTCATATATGAATACCCCTTGCCGTACCAAAATGTGTACACGCCAACCCCGAGCGCCAGTCCAAGCCCGACGCCGATAACGATAAGTTTTAAAAAGTATAATGACACGAAGTGAGATAGCTTGGGCCTGAATCTTATAGGAGAAGCCCTTCCGTGGTCAACACCGCACAATGCCGCACGTCAGTAAGTGGTGCGTTACTTGACGAAGATCTCGTCCACGAATATCCACGGGTCGCCGCCGGCGCCGAGGTGCCAAGCCGGGATCTTGCCTATATTGAACGCGCGGACGCGGATGTAGCGAGCCTTTACGGGCGTGATCGACTGGTGAAATTCCCTGATCGTGGGTTTCATCTCGGTCAGCGGGACGTCGGTTTTGACATCGGCAACCCCAGACCAATCCGTGCCGTTATTTGAAATTTGAAATTCAATATTTGCCGGCATCCAGATCCACGGCCCGGCGACTTGCAGGAAACTCGACCC
>JAJNPX010000190.1 GCA_021155145.1 Acidisarcina sp.
TCATGACAGCGCGGCGGCCCTCGTGGTTGACGGCGAAATAGTCGCCGCAGCCCAGGAAGAGCGTTTCACGCGTATCAAACACGACTTTGAGTTTCCGACGAATGCCATCAAGTATTGCCTGGAGGAGGGCGGCCTTTCCCCGGATCGGCTCGACGCGGTGGTCTTTTACGACAAGCCTTTCTTAAAATTCGAGCGGTTGATGGAGACTTATCTCGCGTATGCTCCATTTGGCCTTCGTTCGTTTATGATGGCCCTGCCCTTGTGGCTAAATCAAAAGCTTTTCCTGCCTCGCGAGATAGATAAGGGGCTGGACGACAAGTATGAAGGGCCGATCTATTTCACCACTCACCACGCATCGCACGCGGCGAGCGCGTTCTTTCCATCGCCGTTCGAGGAGGCGGCAATAATAACATTTGACGGGGTCGGCGAGTGGAGCACGACGACTTGGGGCCTTGGCCGCGGAAATAAGATCGATCTCTTGAAGGAGATCAGGTTCCCGCATTCGCTCGGCCTGCTGTACAGCGCGTTTACCTATTACACCGGTTTCAAGGTGAATTCCGGTGAGTACAAACTAATGGGCCTCGCCCCGTACGGCGAGCCAAAATACGAACAGCAGATCCGCGACCATCTAATCGACATCAAGGACGACGGATCATTCTGGCTCGACCAGGATTACTTCAATTACTCGGCCGGCCTTACAATGACGGGGCCGAAATTTCACAGCCTTTTTGGCCAGCCGCCGCGTGATGCCGAGACCAAACTCACCCAGTTTCACATGGATATCGCCGCCAGCGTACAGAGGGTCACCGAAGATGTGATGATGAGGATCGTGCGGCACGTTCACCGCGAGACCGGAATGGAAAACCTGTGTATGGCGGGCGGCGTCGCGCTGAACTGTGTTGCGAACGGGATCGTCGAACGCGAGGGGCCGTTCAAGAATATATGGCTGCAGCCGGCCGCCGGCGACGCCGGGGGAAGCCTCGGCGGAGCACTATTTGCCTGGTATCAGCTTATGGACAATCCACGTCGGCCGCAGATGCCGGACAGCCAAAAGGGATCGTACATCGGGCCGAGCTATTCCAACCATTCGATCGGGCAGTATCTTGAGTCGGTAAATGCTGTCTCCAGGCAGTATCAGGACGAAGCCGAGCTTTGTCGAACCATCGCGGAGCTTCTCGATTCTGGAAAGGTGGTCGGCCTGTTTCAGGGAAGGATGGAGTTCGGCCCGAGGGCTCTCGGCGGCCGGAGCATAATCGGCGATCCGCGCGACGAGGCCATGCAGTCCAAGATGAATCTCAAGATAAAGTTTCGCGAGTCGTTCCGGCCCTTTGCCCCGAGCGTCCTGGCCGAACGGGCCTCCGATTATTTCGACTTGGATACTGAAAGCCCTTATATGCTTCTCGTGGCACCGGTCAGGGAATCGATACGCAAGACCGCGGCCGAAGGCGACAAAGATCTCTTTGGCATCGATAAGCTCAACGTGCCGCGGTCGGAACTTCCGGCTATCACCCACGTGGACTACTCCGCACGGATCCAAACCGTTGATTCGGCACGAAACCCGCGATACTATAAGATCATCAAGGCATTCGAGGATCTGACGGGATGCGGGGCCGTAGTGAACACGTCGTTCAATATACGCGGAGAACCGATCGTCTGCCGGCCCGAGGAAGCATATCGCTGCTTTATGTTCACGGATATGGATGCTCTGGTACTTGAGGATCACATCTGCCTAAAGGAAGATCAGCCCGAGATGACGGGAGCGGACGAATACAAGAAGGAGTTTAAGCTGGACTGAGGAAATGGCAAGAAGGAACAGTATATTGACGGAGTTCTATTCGTTTATCCGCGAGAACAAGGCTTACTGGATGACGCCTATCATCATCGCGGTCGTGCTGCTCGCGGGCCTGATCATTCTCGGCGCCATGGGCGGCGGTGCGGCGGCACCGTTCATCTACACTCTGTTTTGATCGATGCCGTTCGTTAAGCTCAACTGGAAACCGAATAGACGAGAGCTCCGTATGTTCGGGGCTATTTTCATGAGCGGGTTCGTCCTGATCGGCCTGGTCAAGTATCTGTGGCCGTTCGAGCGATTCATTTCAAAAAACGAGACGGCGGGGTTTTGGCTGATCGCCGTGGGGATCGTCGTCGGGGCGATAGGCCTGACGGGTTCGCGGCTGGCGATGCCTCTCTATTGGGCATGGCTTGGGATCGCGTTCGTGCTGGGCAACGTGATGAGCCGGGTGATAATCACGTTGATCTATTTCCTGCTCTTCACTCCGATGCGGCTGATGGGAAACCTGATCGGCCGTGACAAGCTGCAATTGAAGAAGCCGAAAAAAGACTCGTACTGGCTTGATATCTCGCTGCCCAAAGAGGCCGAGCGCTACGAACGCCAATTTTAGGTGCGGCCGATCGTCACCTTTTCCCTAAACTGGTTTATCGCAACGTAGATGACCTCGGCTTCGGTCACCTTCACTTTCTGGCCCTGATTACCAAACCTTTCGGCCTCAACGACCACATGGATCGTGATCGAGGTCTTGCCTACCTTCAAGGTCTCTGCGTAAAAGCTGACCAGATCGCCCATGAAAACGGGTTCGTGAAAGATGACCTCCTTCATCGCAACGGTCACGAAGCGGTCGTGGCGTGTGTGGCGAACTGCTTCGACCCCGCCGGCAACGTCAATATAACTCAGGATAATGCCGCCAAAGACCGTTCCGTGCGCATTTGTGTCGCGCGGCATCATGGTCAGGCGGATGGCGGCATTGCGTTCATCGACCGTACTGTGTATCTCGTCAGTCATAAGTCCTCGACCTTTGCAATTTGTCTCTTCGTCCAATCACAGATCCCCTCGCGAAGCTCGTTCAGATGATCGTCAAAAAAATGTCCGCAATCAGAAAAACTCAGAAGCTCGGCATCGGTGTTTTCGGCCACTTTCTCAAAAATGGTCTTCAAATTCGCGAGGGAACCGAATTCATCCCGGTCACCGTGGACGAACAGGACGGGTTTGCGAATATCGGTAAGAAATGAATAGTCGCCATACTTGTCGACGGGAGTGCCGATACTTATTAGCCGCACGACCCGCTCGTCATTCATACCTACGGCTATACCCGTCCTCGAGCCGAAGGAAAATCCGGCAAGCGTGATCGGCTCGCCGGGATACGTATCGGCAAGATAGGCGATCGCGTCGCGCACGTCTTCCATACCGCCTTCGATCTCGTTGTGTGTACCGGTCGAGGAGCCGACGCCGCGGAAATTGAACCGGAGCGTGGTCAGGCCAGCATCGACCAGTCCGGCCGCCGCCCGAAAGACGACCTTATTGTGCATCGTCCCGCCGCCAAGCGGGTGTGGGTGACAGACCAGGCCGACGCCCGACGCCGTGCCGGCAGGTTCCTTTAGTATCGCCTCAAGCCGGCCGTGTGAAGCGGGGATGAAAAGATTGCCCTTCGGATACATCATCAAAGGTTCGATTCTAGGTCGCGCAATTTGGCAAGGCAAACCCTTTGATTAGATAATTCGCCGGTATTCGTGGTACTTTTTTCAATTAATTCGGCTATTTTTACGGCAGTTTCACAGCAATAATGGAGCAGAACACAGAAGGCGGCATCGCCGCGGCACCGCCGAAAATGACCTGGAAACAATACCTTGAGTCAGAGGCGGCGACACGATTCGTTTATCTAATCTTCGGCTTTATCGCGATCGCGATGGTGCTGGGGTATCTGCAGTTCCGAACGTCGGCGATCTGCTGCGGAGATTGGGACGGGTATTATCACATTCGTTGGTCGTCGCTCCTCTGGGAAAACTTCTCGCAGGGCAAATGGCTTCCTACATTCGAGTGGCTCCCGCTGACGGTGCTCAATCCTCAGCATTACAACGACCACCACTTTCTCTTTCACCTGGCTCAGATCCCATTCCTGTGGTTCTTTGAGCCGGTGATGGCGGCCAAGGTTGCCGCGGTCGTTTTTGGGACGTTGGCAGTTTTCTCGGTCTATTGGCTGCTCTACCACTATAAGGTCGATTATCTGCTGGTTTGGCTCGCGGCGATCCTGACGTGCGCGAACATGTTCTATTACCGGATGAACATGGCAAAGGCCCCGCCGCTGACCATCATTTTTACCATTGCGGGCATTTATTTTCTCTTCGAGCGACGGTACATTTGGCTGCTGCCGCTGATGTTCGCATTTGTCTGGACGTACAGCCTGTTTCCGCTTCTCTTTTTCGCGGCGGTCATTTGGACCATCATACTCGCCTGGAATGAACGCCGGTTCGAGTGGCGCCCGCTGGCATACACGACCGCCGGCATGATAGCCGGGAACGTGGTCAACCCTTACTTTCCGAACAACATCACGCTGTTCATCGAACATTTCTGGACCAAATTCAAGGTAGGCAGCGATTTTGCGGTGGCCGTCGGCGGGGAATGGTATCCCTACACAGGGATGGAACTGCTCACCCATTTTCCTGTCGCGATGCTGGCGATGCTGCTCGGGTACATCTTCTTCATGCCGCGCAGCGGAAAGCTCCCCGAAAAGGCGACGTTCTTCCTGATGTTCGTCTCTATATTGTTCGCGGCCCAATTTCGTTCGAAGAGGTTTGCCGAGTATTTTCCGCCGTTCGCCGTTCTCTTTTTTGCGTTCAGTCTTCAGGCATTTCGCCAGCCCAAGGCGGTCGAACTGCCTGACGAATTCAGGCGCGACATCGAGCCGCTCCTGGATGTCGATAAAAAGCCTGCAAGCCAAACGCTGCTTCTAAGTCTGCGGGAAGCGGCCGCCTGGACCATAGGCATCGTCCTCGCGATCTATTTTCTGGTCAACATCACCGGTTTTCACAGGTTCGGGATTGACCAGGAGGGATTAGCCGAAACGATCAGCGGCAACGAGCCGCACGACCGTTATCAGCGTGCGATGACCTGGGCTATCGGGACCGATACGAAGGGTAAAGAGAACATTCCGGCAGGCGAGAGAATCTTTAACGCGAACTGGGACGACTTTCCGAAGCTTTTCTTTTTCGACACCAAACACACATACGTTTACGGGCTGGACCCCAACTATCTCTACTCTCAGAACCCGGACCTGTATAAACTATTGCTTGAAATTACCGGCGGGAAGGTCGAAGACGCAGCGCCCTTGATCCGGGAGAAATTCGGATCAAATTATATCTTCACGGACGCGAAAGAGAACGAGGACATGGTCGCAAAGCTTCTGGACAGCGGTTGGGTCGATATGGTCTATGAAGATGATGAGGCCCGAATAATGAGGATAAGGGCGGAAAAGGGAGAACCGCCGAACGATACCGACGACAAGCCCGAAACACCCGAAGAGAAGGAGGAACTCGACCGGCTCGAAAGAACTGAAAATGCGAACGGAAACACTCAAGCAAACGAAGATGAGCCCGATCGGTAGTGTGGCGTTGGCCGGGGTAATCCTGCTGATGACGGCGTGTTCGCCTAACCAACGGATAGTGGATTCGTCGAGCGGCCGATCGGGCAACGCCCAAACGAATGCGGCGAGTACGCCGGTGAGGAGCTCGCTTGAGCAGGACGTCGACTCGATGAAAACTGCTGATTTTGTTTTCGTTTATGTCTTTCGCCGAAAGGACGGCCTGGCCCTCGATGCAGATGACAAACGGTTCGCGACTGAAACGGTGCCGGCGGAAATGAACCGGAGGATGCTCTCGGACGAAGGCCGAGCCATCGTAATCGGATCGAATTTTCGCATGCCGCCAGAGAATCTGGAGCTTCTGAAGAAGCGTTTTTCCTTTGAGGATCATTCACAGCCGGGTGCCGCCGATCCGCCGCCAGGGCCCAAACGGTAGATCATGCCGAGACCAATAGAGCCGGAAAAAACTGAAGCGATTAACGAGGTTCTGGTCGATCCCGCCAAGATCGAACCGGTGCGCGTTGTTCTGGATAGCTCATCGCCCTCGATACGGTCGATCGTCCGTGTGGTCGTGGTGGCGCTGATCTTTATATTCATCGGTTCCCGCATCGAGAGCGTGATCGGGTCGCTCACATATCTTTTCTTCCTGCTCGTCTTATCTATCTTTTTCGCGTATCTGATCGATCCGCTGGTCAAGAGCATCCGTTCGCCATTCAAGGCGAGATCGATCGAGCGATTCATGCCGCGGGGCCTGGCCATCGCGATCGCGTATCTGATCGTATTTTCCGTGCTCGGCATTACCGTCGCCAGCGTCGCCCCGCAGGCCTCACAACAAGCACGAGATTTTGCCGAGAGCCTCCCCAATTACGGCACCTCGATCCAGCGGACGATCAACGATCTGAACCGTCGGTTCGACAGGCTGCGTATTCCGGACGAAGTTCAGACCCGGATCAACGAACAGGCTGCATTGGTCGGCGCTTCGATCACCAGTACCGTAGGCGGCTCACTCGTTTCATTCATCACTTTTCTCCCGTGGCTGGTCATCATACCGATACTTGGGTTCTTTTTTCTCAAAGATGTGAATACGTTTCGCGTCACGGTGCTTCGCCTCTTTCCCGCCGGGCCCTGGCGGATCCGGGCGGACAATATCCTGCGCGACGCAAATGAGACTCTCGCGGCCTACGTTCGCGCACAGTTGATCTCTTGCGTGCTGATCGGCGTGGTTTGCACGATCGCGTTTTACATCATCGGTCTCAAATATGCGCTCCTGCTCGGAATTCTCGCCGGTGTATTCGAGTTCATACCGCTTCTCGGGCCGCTGACCATAGGCATCATTGCGACGGCGACCGCCGGGTTTGGGGATTACCCGGTCAGGGCGTGGCCGACGCTGATATTTCTGATCACGCTGCGAGTGGTTCACGACTATATTACATATCCCCGCATCATCCGCGGCGGGATACATCTTCATCCGGTGCTTATCATCCTATCCGTGCTTGCTGGCGAGCAGATAGCGGGTATCCCAGGCGTTTTTCTGGCTATCCCCGTCGTTGCGCTTATAACGGTGGCGTACAAGCATTTTCTCGACCACCAGGGCAGCAGAACATTGTTTGACGGCCTCGTTAAAGAAGAGCGCGCGGCCGAGGAGGAAGTAGGGTAATGTCACCGATGGCCTGGTTAGTTATTTTCTTTTTTGTTCTGCTGTTCATTTGTCTTTTGGTTTACATTCTGGTCGTGCGGGCCTTCTACTGGGGCGACAAGAAAGGCCCGCCGACTAAAAAGAAGTGACGAACTTGTTGAAGGCGTCGCTATCGTCGATGACGGTCTCGGCGATGGCGACATAGCAGGGAAGTTCGAATCTAAGTCCTTTCAGTTTTACCGCGTCCTTCGCCGTTGTTACCGATCCATTGGCCCCAACTCGTTTCACTGACGCTTCAATGTTCTCGATATCTGCCTGCGAAAACCTGTGATGATCGGGGAACGATCGGGTGCCGGCCAATTCTAAGCCGCCAGTAGTCAGCGTTGCGAAGAAATTGTCGGGGTTGCCGATCCCGGTAAACGCATACAGCTCGCCTTTATCCGGCTTTGGCAGGATCGACGTCTCCGCGCAAAGATCGTGCAACGAGATGAGACCCTTTAGCTGAGTCCGTCCATTGAAGATCGGTGCCGCCGGATTCCACTTTCGAAGCCGTCGCTCCAGGT
>JAJNPX010000202.1 GCA_021155145.1 Acidisarcina sp.
TAAGCCTGTAGATAATTCCGGGCGTATTCGCGAAAATATGACCGAGCTGAGCGTGTGCGTCTCTTAGCCGCGCCATCTCGAGCTTTCGTTCGGTCACATCGCGAATGATCCCTATGCTGTGCCATTCGCTTTCGACCTGTACGCTCGACAACGAGAGCTGCACTGCGATCTCATTACCGGCTTTGGTCAGACCCTCAAGTTCCAGCGTTTTCCCCACGGCCGCTCCACATCCCGACTTGCGGAACGTCGTGAATGCTTTCGAGTGGGCGGCATGGTAGCGTTCCGGAGCGATCAATTTGTGAAGGTCCTGACCGAGAGCTTCTTCAGCGAGGAATCCGAAGGTCCGCTCGGCGGCGGGATTCCAGAAGCAGATGAGGCCGCGTGCGTCCATCATCACGATCGCATCCTGGGCAGCGTTCGTTATCGCACGCAACCGCTCGTCTTTCGCCTGCAGGGTCGCCTCCGCCGATATTCGTTGGCTGCGCTCGATCGCAAGCGAGAAGGCACCGGCAACAGCCACCGCGAACGATTGCTCGTCATCGGTCCAACGACGCGCCGGGCCGACATGCTCATGGCAAAGCACGCCATAGATCGCTCCACCCACGCGGATCGGCACGTCAAGCATAGATGTTATGCCTAGGGGAGCCAGATAACTCTCGCCGAACTCCTTAGTTCTTGCATCGGTCTGAGCGTGATCGGCCGCGATCACCTTTGACTCCGACATCGCCAGAAAATAGCCGGGATAGTCCACTGCTGCAAGTTTGTGGCCAGCCTGGCGCTCCTGCTCCTCCCCTGAACCGCAAAAGAGATCTACGCACTCGATCGCATCCCTTTCGGTGCTAAATCCCCAAATACTTACCCGCTCGACATGTAATGTCTCCGCGGACAATTTCGTAAGGAACTCGGCAGTCGAAGCTTTGTCGCTTGGCTCACGCTCGGTAATAGCGATCAAAGCGAGTCGCTGTCGGCTGTACCTAGCCTGATCGACAAGGATCCGTTCAGCTTGCACCGTCCGCTCTTTTACCTCGGATTGAAGGGCCGTATTGACCAGAGCGATCTCTGTGTTTCGGTCTTCGACGCGCCGGGCCATCCGCTCGAATTCGAGGGACAGCAGAGCCACCTCGTCTCCCGTCCTATTTGAGCCGGGATCGTCGTCGCCGAGTTCTGCGAACTCGAGCACACGTTGTCGCAACTTGAGCACCGGCTTTCTAACTGAATGCGCCAAGAACATGGCCAGACCCAGGGCCATTAACATTGCGATAAGGCTTATCCACAAAACTGTCCAGCCGAATCGACGGGCCGGAGCGAGAGCTTCCTCCTCGTCGATCTTCACGATCAGGCCAAGGCCGTGCGACGCATCCCAATGGAAGGCAGCGATGGATCTGACACCGCGATAATCTGGCGCCATAATTACTCCGTTAGTGCCTTCGATGACCATCGCGACTGCCGCGGTGCTTAGAGGAGCCTGGGCGTCGCTTTCACTGAGGAACCTCGGCTTTGTTACCAGAAGCCTTTCGGAGTTGACGATGAAGGTATCAAGAGAGCCATAATTGTTTCGGCCGCGTTCCAGAATTGCCATCAGCTTTGATGGATCCATCCGGATTCCCAATACGCCGATAGGGGCGCCAAGTTCCGGCGATACGGGAGCAGATGCGACTATGAGCGGACCGCCGATTCTGTCCGGATCTCGCGACACCTGAACAGATGGGCCGGACCTGCCGTTCTCGAAGTAGGCCGCACCTCGGCGAACGCTTCCCGTCTCGCCCGCGGCGGTAGACGCCACGACCTTGCCGGTCCGGAAATCCATCACAAAGAGATCCGTGTAAAACCCGTGGGGGCCGGGCAGAAACTGGCGGAGCCGCTCTTCGACGGCAGAACGTTTGGCAGCGGGCACATCGCCCAGATATAAGCTAGGATCGGCTAAGATATCCTGCCGGGCGATCAATGAAACGTCGATGCTTCTTTCTTCGGTCCAGGAAGCAAGCTCGGCGGCTTTCTCTTCCGCCAGGATCTTCATTTCCGCCAGAGCGGCGTCTTCGAGACCCTGTCTGCCAAACGAGTACGATAAAAAACTGACCGAGCCAAGGATAAGCCCGACAAAAAATACGAACGAGAGGACTATCCTTGTGGATAAGCTCACTTTCATTGGGTCAGTTCGGATGCGGCCAGACTCGTCCGCAGAAAACAACAGGTTGGAGAGCGGACTACCAACCAATCGTAAGCAAGCTCTGTGCCGTCATCCACTTCAGGCTCAAAGGGAAGGAAACCCCAGTAAAAATAGGGCAAGATCAGAAGTGGTGATCCGGCTTGGTTCGTTGTGCGAGAGGAAAAAAGGGCCGGTAGTCGGATATTTCAGGGCGGTGGTGGGGAAGAAAGCCCGTTAACCAACAGGACGGCAAGGACCCCGCTTAGAACTGCGAGTCGCTGGTAGCACGCGAGCGGCGAGCGACGCCCGATTCGTACGCGGCATCTTCGACTCTGGCGGCGACAGCTTCGGCGACGCGGCGATCGAAGACTGAGGGAATGATGTAGTCGGGGTGAAGCTCGTCGGTGCCGATGATCTCGGCGATCGCATTCGCCGCAGCGAGTTTCATTCCTTCATTTATCCGGGAGGCACGGCAATTCAATGCTCCGCGAAATATGCCCGGAAAGCAGAGCACGTTGTTGATCTGGTTAGGATAATCCGAACGGCCGGTCGCCATAACTGCGACGAGCCCTTCCGTCCGCTCCGGCATAATCTCGGGAACCGGATTTGCCATAGCAAAGACGATGGGATCGGTCGCCATCGTCTTTAGATCGTTTTCGTCTATAACGCCCGGAGCCGAAACGCCAAGAAACACGTCGGCGCCCCTTATTACTTCGTGAATCGTGCCGGTCTCCTTATGGGGATTCGTATTGCGAGCGTACCAATCCTTTACCCAGTTCATATGCTCTGCTCGGCCTTCGTAGATAGCTCCGGATTGGTCACAGCCGACGATGTTGGTCACCCCGGCGGCCATCACGATCTTTGAGCAAGCGACTCCTGCGGCGCCGACCCCGTTCACGACAACCTTGATATCCTCCATTTTCTTATTGACGATCTTGAGGGCGTTTATCAGCGCTGCAAGGACTACGACTGCTGTACCATGTTGGTCGTCGTGAAAAACGGGAATATCAAGCTCTTCTTTCAATCTTTCTTCGATCTCAAAACATCGTGGTGCTGAGATGTCCTCGAGGTTTATCCCCCCGAAGGCGACCGAGATATTTTTGATCGTCTGTACGATCTCGTGCGGATCCTTTGTATTGAGGCAAATCGGAAATGCGTCCACGCCGCCAAATTCCTTAAAGAGCTGACACTTGCCTTCCATTACCGGCATCGCGGCCGCGGGCCCGATGTCTCCCAATCCGAGAACGGCAGGTCCATCTGAAACGACGGCAACGGTGTTCTTCTTTATCGTAAGATTAAAGACCTTTTCCGGGTCCTTTT
>JAJNPX010000207.1 GCA_021155145.1 Acidisarcina sp.
CCTGATGCTGTTTCACTTGTCTCCGGAGCAGATGAAAATACTGCGCCGGAGTGGTGGGGTTGCAGACCTGCAAGTTATTTTCGCTGCAAAGCTGGAGAAACCTCTCGAGCCGTGCCGACGAGTGCTCGGGTCCTTGTCCCTCAAAACCATGCGGAAGGAGCATTACCAGCCGGCAGGTCTGATCCCATTTATCTTCGGAGGCCGCAATGTACTGGTCGATGATGACTTGCGCCCCATTGGCAAAATCGCCGAATTGAGCTTCCCACATTACCAGTGCTTCCGGAGCCTTGACCGAATAACCATATTCGAATCCGAGCACGGCACTCTCCGAAAGCGAACTGTCAAACACCTGAAAACGCGCGAGCGGATCCTCCGCCGAGCGGATCTCGCCGAGCGGCGACATCATCGCTCCGGTCAGCGTGTCATACATCAGGGCATGCCGCTGTGAGAACGTGCCGCGGCCGGAATCCTGGCCGCTAAGCCGGACCCGTATCCCGTCTTTGACGAGTGAACCAAATGCGATCGCTTCGGCGAACGCCCAATCCATGGGGACCTCACCGGTTCCCATCTTTGCCCGCCGGCCAAGCTGTCCGACCATTTTCGGGTTGATCGTGAAACCATCGGGAACGAGAGTGATCTTCTCAGATATGCTCTTGAGGTATTCCTTTGAGATGCCCGTCTCAAGCACCGCCGAGCCGTCCTCCTCAACGATCGGTTCCGGCACCTTCGCACGCTTCGGCTTTCCGGTGGCGATCTGTTTCGCGCGTTCGAGGATGCCCTCGTACTTCTCGCTTACGGTTTTGGACATCTCGCCAAGCTCGGCATCCGAGATCACGCCTTCGCGAATCAGCGTGTCCGCATAGATCGCCCGTACGCCCGGATGGGCCTTAACGCGGGCATACATTACCGGCTGTGTGTAGCTCGGTTCATCACCCTCATTGTGCCCCAGGCGACGGAAGCCGACGAGGTCGAGGACGACGTCCTTATTGAATTCCTGCCGATAATCGAGCGCGATCTGGATGACCCTGCACGCGGCCTCTGGATCGTCACCGTTTATGTGAAAGATCGGCGTCTGCGTTATCTGTGCGGCGTCGGTCGAATAGATCGAGCTTCTGGCGGAGTCGACACCCGTGGTAAAGCCGATCTGATTATTGATCACGATATGTATCGTGCCCCCGGTACGGTAGCCGCGGAGGCTCGCAAGCTGGAGTGTCTCCATAACAATGCCCTGGCCTGCAAAGGCGGCGTCGCCATGAAGCAGCACCGGCAGTATGCGGTCGTGAACAGCGTCGCGACGGCGGGCATCCGCCTCATCGCCCTCGAGCAGCTGGTCCTGACGCGCCCGCGCCATACCCTCAACCACCGGGTCGACGAATTCGAGGTGCGACGGGTTGCAGGAAAGCTCGATGCGGACCTCTTTTCCGATCTTGGTCGAACGGCTCCCCAAGGCCCCCTGGTGATATTTGACGTCGCCCTCGTCCGCGGGAAAGCTCGGGTGTGAACTTCCTTCGAAAATTGTAAATATCCGCTCCGCCATCTCACCCGTTTGGGCGTCGCCAACGATATTCGAAAGCACATTCAGACGGCCGCGATGAGCCATTCCCATGAAGATCTCGTCCACGCCGCGGGCAGCCGCGCCTTCAACGAGTTGATCGAGCAGCGGTATGACCGTCTCACAGCCCTCCAGGGAAAAACGCTTCTGCCCCAGATATTTCTTGTGAAGGAACTGCTCGAACTGTTCGGCCTGGATCAGCTTAAGGAGCAGGTCTTTCCTCGTTTGAGCATCCAAAGGCTCCTGATCGACAAATTGTTCGCGTATCTGACGCCGTATCCACTCCTTCTCTTCCTTGCTCTGGATGTGTCTGTATTCGATGCCGACCTTGCCGCAATAGGCCTTTTGAAGGATGTCGAGGATGCGGCGGAGCGGAGCGGTCTTTTCCCCGTGGAGCCCGCCGGTGATGAATTCCCGGTCAAGGTCCCAGATCGTGAGGCCGAAATTCTCCAGCTCCAGCTCGGCCTCCTTATACGAGGTCATGTTGAGGGGGTCGATGTCCGCGAGCAAATGTCCGCGAATACGGTACGCATTGATCAGCTGCAGTACATTTGCTTGCTTCTCGGTCTGTTCGGCAAGACGGTCCGACCCAAAGAGTGACGGGTTGTGGTCTTCGGCCCAGCGAAACGGTGAAAGGTTGAGTTCCAGCGATCGAAATATCCCGTCATAAAAATCTTCGTGTCCGATCAGGTACTCGTGTATCTTAGCCAGGAACAATCCGCTCTCTGCGCCTTGGATCACACGGTGGTCATAGGTGCTGGTGACGGTGATTATCTTACTTATGCCGAGCTGTGATAGAGCGGCTGAGGTCATTGCCTGATATTCCGCCGGATACTCTATCGCTCCGGTGGCTATGATCGCGCTTTGCCCCGACATCAAACGCGGGTTGGACGAGACGGTCCCGATCGTTCCCGGATTGGTAAGCGAGATCGTCGTACCCTGAAAGTCCGCTATCTCAAGTTCGCCATCCCGGGCTCTTTTTACGGTTTCGTTATATGCCGCGAAAAACTGAGCAAAGGTCATCTTCTCGCAGCCCTTTATGTTAGGAACGAGCAGATTTCGGGATCCGTCCTTTTTTTCGATGTCGATCGCGATGCCCAGATTGACGCTTGAGTTATTGACACGCGAGGGCTTACCGTTCACAACGCCATAACCGTTGTTCATAGCGGGATAAGCCTCTACTGCCTGGACGATCGCCCAGGCAATGATGTGGGTGTACGAGACCTTGCCGCCTCCGCGAACCTTCAATCCCTGGTTGATCACACGCCGATTCTCATCGAGGAGTTTGACGGGTATGCTTCGAGCGCTGGTCGCGGTCGGGACCGTCAAGCTTAGCTCCATATTCTCGACGATCTTCTTGGCCGCGCCGATGAGCGGTTTCGTCTCCGCATTTGCGGGAACGGCGGGTGTCGCTGCCGGCCTTTCCGGCGCAGCGGCCTCGGCCTTTGCAGTTTCAGCCGCTTGGGAGGCCGGCTTTGGCGCTGCCGTCCCGGCGGATGAAGGGACGCCGCCATTGAGCATTTCAGCGAAATACTCCTGCCAGGAATCGTCAACCGAGGACGGGTCCGAGCGGTACCTCTCCAGCAGGCCTTCGACGTAGCTGGCGTTCGCTCCGAAATTATCCGATATGTATGCCGAGATGTTCTTAGATGGTTCGCTCACGATTTTCCAAATGCCTCGTTAGTGATCAATGTGCAATCTTTAATTTTAACGCAATGCCCTGGAAAAGATAAGTTGTTACGGTCAAATCGCCAAAATGCAAAAAGCGAGCCGGAGCCCGCGTTTGAGATCGATGGAAAAGTGTTGTTCAAGCAACGAAGCCTGTTTGACCTCGAAACTGGGCTCCGTCAGCTGGATGTGGATTTTCCGTCCGCCTTCGTGTCCCCGTCGGCCCGGTCTTTTTCAAGATCGAGCTTTATGGCATCCAGTATCCCATTTATGAATTGGGTCGCCTCGAATGTACTGAACCTTCGGGCGATCTCAAGAGCTTCGTTGATGACCACCGTTCGTGGAGTGTCTTCGTATAGAAATTCGTAAACGGCCAGACGAAGAATATTGCGGTCAACGATGGCCATTCGCTCGATGCGCCAGTGCTCGGCGCGAGACTTTATCCGTTCGTCGACGACCGGCAGATTCAATAGGGCACCGCGAACGAGGTTGTTCGCGAACTCACGTGTCTTTTCATCGAAGGACTGGTCGCCAAGCTCATCCCAATACACCCCTGACAGAACTGCCCAATCGTGTTTGTCCACATCGGCCGCAAACATCATCTGGAGGGCGCTTTCGCGAGCCTTTCTGCGTGTACCCGAGCCCTTTTCTTCCTTATCAAACGACATGCGGAAACGCTTTGCCTTTACCCTTCTGATCGTT
>JAJNPX010000217.1 GCA_021155145.1 Acidisarcina sp.
TTCTCGATTACGGACCACGCCGCCAATCTAGCCGCCCCTCTTCAATGCAGGGTCTGCGGGACGCAGACCTCCCCTAACAGGAAGGCCTCTCTCACTCATTTCGAGTGCCGCCCGATCCTCCGATGCCCACCATCCGCGTCCCTCAGTTGTCCTCGTATGCCATCAAATACGGCGAATTGCAGAAGGGTTCCAGAAAAATTGAAAAGTCAGAAAAAGGCCGATCAAGGCCAACGAGGGGTTTCAAGAAAACCCGCGGCCCGGTTCCCGGGTTGCGACCGAAAGAGAGGCTCGGGTCCCGACCGTGGTCGTTGAAAGGTCAAAGGCGAGCCCCTGAGTATCAATGTTCAAGTAAAAAAGCACGCGGGTCACACGTGCCTTTTGCAAACCAAATTGGGCTTTTAACCCGGGCCGAATCTAGGCTGAGAACGAGGTGCCGCAGCCGCAGCCGCCGGTCGCGTTCGGATTCTCAAATGTAAATCCCGAACCCATCATGTTCGAGGTGTAGTCGATCGTAACCCCGTTAAGGTATTGAGCCGAGAACATATCTACAAATAGCTTGATCCCGAATTTATCGAGGATAAAGTCTCCCTGTTTCGATTCTTCTTCGATATTCAGACTGTACTGGAAACCAGAGCAGCCGCCCGGCACGACGCGTACGCGAAGACCGGCGGTATCGGGAAGATCGTCTTCGCCTGCCAGAAACTTCTTTATCTCTACCGACGCGCTCTCGGTAACATTCAATTCGACTGATGGTGCAGCAACTGCGGACATATTGAAAAGGTCTCCATAATAAAATTCAGGACTCGCCATAGCGAATCCTTACATTAAAATCAATATTAGCCCAAAAATGGGGAATGCGCAAGTAATTCAAAACCTAGCGACGCCTGAATCTTTGGTCGTTATACTCGACAAAATTCGCGCCGACCAGAGTCGAGAGTCCCGGTTTTGCGGCCTTTACCGGCGGAGTCCAGGTCATAAGCGGCTGAGACCGGTCCGAGCCGTGAACATCGCGCTTCCAGATATCCGCCATTCGAAGCATCATCTTCGCTCCCGAGCCGAGAGCCGCCTGACATCCCCGCAGTTCAACCCACCCGAATTCTTCAAGTAAAGGTGTGAGAATTTTAAGGTGATCCTCGTATTTCCCGATAGTGTCGGCATCGATCTGATCGCGTCCGAGGTGAATATTGCCCTTGTTGTATGGGGTTTCGTACTTATCGGCATAATGCGTCGCGCCATGACTCCAAATGCGAAGCACCGTTATCTTGGTGGAACCGGCAAACGCTCTGACCCCATCAAAGAATTCCTGACAGCTCTTTCCGGAGAGATCCAATGGCTTATCAATATTGTTCTTGACCACACCCGCGATGTCACCGCCGCTGATGGCGTCTACAACAATTCCCATACTCACCTCGGTGTACGGCCGCAGGACGAACGCCTCGCTTTGATCCTAGTTTTCCCCGTAATTGGGGCTGAGCATCGACTTCGCTCTTCCGAGGTTCGATCCCTCTCCTGCCATCACGGTGTTCATTGTTCCGAAGAAATTATACTCGCCGCACTTCTCTAGCAATTCGCCTATCGTTGAATCAAATGGCGGCGGGAACTTTTTGGCAAGCTTGCCAAATCCAAGGAAGAGTTGATCGAAGGCTGCAGCAGCAGCAGCGGGGTTGTCGATCATGACGTTATCATCCTTTAGAACGCTGATCGCTTCGTAGATCTGCTGTACTGCCTGAAAATCCTTGTATACCTTTTCCCCTTTTTCGAAGTGTCCGATTATCGTCGTTAGGTAACCGCTGGCCTCGACCATCTTTTGAAAACCGGCAGAATTTTTATCCTGCAAGAAAGTAGCGCTTTGAAGTGCAAGGTCAACCCTCTTTTGCGCAACTCGTGCCGCCGCCAATAGGTCCTTCTTGTCGCCGTTGGCACCGAGAGCGGTCGCCCAGATCTTCACTCGTGTCAATGATCTCGCAAATAATTCGTCCGACATTTATAGCTCCTTAAGTAGAAGTGCACGTCGCCGGGCCGGTCGACCCGCAAAAACTCCGGCGATCGGGACGCTACGCGGATTCCTTAGAGAAAAAAGCTCGATAATTTTAAGGTTGCTCGATAATTTTAAGGTTGTATGGACGAAGGGAAGAGGGTGAGGTTAGACTTAGAGGCTACATCCAAAAATTCTTTGCCGGTAGCCGGACAATGCGTGTCCGGAAACCGCAAAGAACGATCCGGACACTGTGTTCTAAAGGGCGGACTCGTTTGGGCGTCAGCCTGCTCGCGATATCACGACCAATTCGGGCTTCATGGCTTCGATCGAGACGTGTCGGGCGACTTCTTCTGCGACGTTGCGGAACGCCTCGGACTGGGCGGAGTCCGGAGACGATACCACGACCGGTACCCCGCGATCTCCGCCTTCCCGGACCTCGAATCCGATGGGCACTTGGCCGAGGAAGTTCAAACCATACTCGTCGCATAGCTTCTGGCCGCCGCCCTGGCCAAAGATCTCGTAGCGATTGCCCGTGTCTGGGGCAATGAAATAAGACATATTCTCGATAACACCTAGGATCGGAACATTTACCGTTTCAAACATCCTCACGGCCCGGCGTACGTCGGAAAGCGAAACCTCCTGTGGTGTCGTAACGAGCACAGCACCCTGAACCGGAACAAGTTGTGCGAGCGAGAGCTGGACATCGCCCGTTCCAGGCGGCATATCCACAATGAGATAATCAAGGTCGCCCCAATTCACGTCGGTCAGGAATTGGCGGATGACGCCATGAAGCATTGGCCCACGAAGTATCATCGGCTTGTCAGGCGGAACCAAAACCGCCATCGAGATCATCTTGATGCCGTGCGCCTCTATCGGTTGGAGCTGACCATTGACCACCTCTGGCTGATCATATCCGGTGCCAAGCATCATCGGGACGTTGGGCCCATAGACATCGGCGTCCATTATTCCGACCTTTGCTCCCTGGGTTGCGAGTGCGACCGCGAGGTTTACCGCGACGGTCGATTTACCGACGCCACCCTTTCCGCTTGAGACGGCGACAATATTTCTAACGCCGGGAATCGCGACGTTATTTGCAATGCCGCGGCCTTGCGGCACCTCAGCATCCATCGTGACCTTTACACTCGAAACGCCCTCGAGGGCACTGACGATCTCATTCGCTTGCGTTTCCATCTCTTCCTTGACCGGGCAGGCAGGCGTCGTAAGCACGATCCGAAACGATACATTCCCGCCGTCGATCTCGAGATCTTTGATGAACCCAAGCGTGACTATGTCTTTTCCAAGATCGGGATCGATGATCCGTTTTAGAGATCCAAGAACGAGTTCTTCTGATAATTGGCTCATTGTGATAGTGAACTTTCCGGTAATAGACTTAAACTCATATTGTAACAAATTAGGCGGCTACATTGTCCAAGACAAAACAATTTGAATCATTATGTACAGAAGCGCAGGCGTGCATAGTGTGCCCGGACCTCGCGCTTAGGACAGCCGTATTGAGTGAACTGAACGGAGCGCTGAACCCAATAGTATTGTTCATCGCCGAAGCTCCGGGCCGGCAGGGAGCCGACCGAACACGAAGGCCGTTCTATGGAGATAATTCGGGAAAGAATTTTCAGATATTGCTTGATTCGATCGGGCTTGCACGTGAAGAGATCTTCATAACCAATGCAGTTTTATGCAGCCCGCGAACAGAGACCGATGCCAACAGGAAGCCGACCCGTAGCGAAATCAGGAATTGCTCGTCATTCCTAAGGCGGACAATTCAGTTAATAGATCCAAAGGTGATCGCTACCCTTGGCGGCGTCGCACTCGATGCCATAAGCTCGATCGAGCCGCACGACCTGAAGTTGAAGGAATCCGCGGGGTCTGTGATCGAATGGTATGGCCGCAAATTGATCCCACTGTATCATCCAAGCCCGCAGGTGGTCGCTGCACAGCGGGGACTGGAAATTCAACTCGCTCATTTCAGAGTGCTTTCCGAACTTATATACTAGAAACGAATGAACATGGAGGCTTACAACCACATCCGATCGGGCGGGGTAGGGTTTTACGAGCAGAAACGCGGGCTGGTTGCCGTGTGGGGCAAGGAAGCCGTGCCGTTTTTGGACGGTATGATCTCGAACGATATGAAGACCCTCGGCGACGGCGAGCAGATGCTGGCAGCGTTCCCAAACGCTCAGGGGCGGCTTTTGGCGGTCGTGCGGATCCTTCGGCAAGGCGATCGGTTCCTCATCGAGACCGAAGGAGCTACGCGCGAGAAGGTGCGCAACAACCTGTTCCGGTTTACTTACGCCGGAGATTTTTTTGTCGAGGATCTGTCCGAACAGTATCGGTATTTTGAGCTGTTCCAGGGAACGCTGGTTCCCCCGCCTGCAACGCCGACTGGCGGCAAGACTGAGGTAGTAGGCGGAGGTGACTCCCGTCCTTACGAAGGAGAGGTGGCTGCGTTTCGCGGACGGGGCGGTTTTCTAGGCGTATTCATCGAGAATGACGCGGCGAATCCTGAGGCGCTCTCGATCGACGACCCAACCTATGACACACTCCGCATCGAATCCGGCATCCCGCTCTACGGCGTCGACATGGACGAGACGACCATCGTCCCCGAACTCGGCCTCGACAGCCTGATCTCCTACAACAACGGCTGCTACATCGGCCAGGAAATAATCGCCCGCATCCACTTCCGCGGGCACGTTGCGAAACGATTGACGGGACTGGTTCTTGAAGGAACGCGGACATTCTTGTCCGCCGGAGAAGATGCGGACAGGAATGTCCGCGTTCCAAGCGACGGCAAACCCGCCGGACGCATCACTTCTCTCACCTATTCACCGAAACTCGACAAGACCATCGCACTTGCATATGTAAGGTACGATTATTTGGCCGAGGGAACTGAATTGTTAGTCGGGGATGTTTCGGCGACGGTTAAGGACTTTCCATTTGTGGAATGAGCAGCGATGAAGCGACGGTCTATCACCCTATTTCTAACTTTCGTTTTGCTTGCGCCCTTGTTTTAGGTTCTATCTGAGCCGGTGAGCGAAGCCGAGTTGCTCGATAGTATTCTGATCTAATCGAAGATACCGTGATATCGAAAATGAACTATCCACGAAAGAAAAAAGGGGAAATAAGAAAGAGATCGAATTACAGTGAGGAATGAACATAGCCCAGATAAATAACGAAGAATTGGACATTGACCTGCCAAATGCGAAGCTGGCGTATACGATAATCCAGTCGCTGCTTCAGGCGAATGAGAGTTTGAGCGATCTGCTGGTGGTGATGGCGCACGCCCTCGATGAGGACGTGACGAAGGCCCTGACGACGACCGGCGAATGGCAGAAGTACCTCGAATCGAAACGCGAGCTTGAGGTGACGAAGGAGCAGATCGAGAAGTTTACGGAAGCGTTAAAAGCGTTGGAGGAAGGCCACTAACCACTTGTCACTATCCGCTGAATCAAACAAATCTTCAGTGAATAGTGAGTAGTGACAAGTGGATAACTGAAATTCGGATGTACGATCTCATCATCATCGGAGCGGGCCCGGCGGGGATATCGGCGGCGTATGAGGCGAAGCTCGCAGGGCTAAAGTATGTCGTGATCGAGAAAGGGTTGATAGCGAATACGATCTACCATTATCCGGTCGGGCTGACGGTGTTTTCGACGACGAATGAGCTTGAGTTTAACGAAGGCGATCTGAAGCCCGCTCGGGACAAGCCAACGCGTGAGGAGCTGCTTTCTTATTATGTCCGGTTCGTTTTGGATAACGAGTTGAATGTGCGGACGGAGGAGATGGTCGTGCAGGTCAAGCCATCGGGACGCACGGCGTCCGTTGCAGGCGGGACGCCCGCGTTCCAGTCGTCCAGGTTTCGCGTGATCACAGACCGAGGCGAGTACGACGCCAGAAATATACTTTTTGCGAACGGGGCGATGGATCATCCGCGGAAGCTGAATGTTCCGGGTGAGGACTTGCCGAAAGTGCATGACCAGTTTCGCGAGACTTATCCATGGGTGCGGAAGCAGGCATTGATCGTGGGTGGCGGGAATTCGGCGGGTGAGGCGGCGTTGTTTCTGGCTCAGGAAGGTGCCGAGACGACGCTGGCGATATTTCGGTCGGACTGGGAGAACAATGACCCGAAGCAGGGCTGTATTAAATATTGGGTAAAGCAGCCGCTGGAGGAAGAGCTGAAGGAGCACTGCCTGAAGCTATTTTTCCTAGGCAAGATCATCGAGATCCGCGAGGGCGAGGTCGAGCTTGAAAGCGAGACGGGCGAACCGGTCGTGATCCCGAATGACGTCGTTTTCGTGCTGATCGGCTCGGACGCGGACCTGACGATGTTGAAATCACTCGGCGTCGGGACCGAGCAAAGCAAGAGCGGCGAGGTTCCGGTTTACGATCCCGAGACCTTCGAAACGAACGTCCCGGGCATCTACGTCGCGGGACATTTCACGAATCACCGACACATTAAACCGGCGATCGACGCGCCGCGAAAGATCATTCCGCATATCGCCGCTAAGCAAGGAAATGCGAAAGCCCGCGCGTAAGCAGCGGCGATACGCCCGACTTGATAGTGTCGCCCTCTCTAGCTGGCGGGCGATGCCGATCCAAGAAGGCGCCTTGGGACCGATCACAGAGATCTCCGGCGAGATTAGCTACGGCGAGATCCGCGCGGTTTTGGCAGAAATGAGCCGAAGGGTAAATCAATAAAAAGCGGAAGCTCTCGGGCTCCCGCTTATTTTGAGTCGATCCTATCCGTTCTATTTCTCGGTCGGGTTCTTTGTGCGGACCATGACCTTGTGGCCTTCGCCCTTGAATCGTTCGGAGATTTTAGCGGGATTCAAATCGTAGGAATCTACATCAAAGACATCTACGGCCTTTCCGTCG
>JAJNPX010000221.1 GCA_021155145.1 Acidisarcina sp.
TCAAACGTCGGACGGATGAGGACCGGTTTTCAGTGGTCCCGCTCCGCCTCATGGGAAATCCATATTATTTCGCCCATTTTGCTCTGACGGACAAGGAGCAAAGAACATTCGCCTACGCCCATCGAAAGAGCGCTAACGGCCCATTTGACGAACCCGCTGCGGCTGCAAGTTCGCACTTTTATCTGAGGATCGGTGACTGGACTGCCCGAGAATCCGACGGAAAGCACATCCTTCGTGCCTCGCTCGACGCACAAAATACGCTCGAACTGGCTCTCGAGCCGCAAAAGCCTGTCGTCCTGAACGGCGACAACGGCGTTTCTTACAAGGACGACGGCCAAGCTTCACGCTACTTTGCATACACGCGGATGACAGCCGACGGGACCATCGTGATCGACGGCCAGCCTGAGGCAGTTGTCGGTTCGGCCTGGATGGATCGGGAATTCGGAACATGGACGCCGACCGAGAATCAGAAAGGCTGGGATTGGTTCTCGATACAACTCGATGACGGGTCGGAGTTGATGTGTTATCAACTCAGGAACAGTTCGGGCGAAACGAGTCCTTATTCAAGCGGCACCTTCGTCGACAGCACGGGCAATGTGACGCCTCTCAGAGCGGTCGATTTTTTGATCGAGCCGATCGGGGCGTGGACAAGCCCGCGGTCGGGGGCGACATACCCGAGCGTTTGGCGGATAGCAGTACCCGCCCTGAAACTGGATCTCAGGGTCATTCCCGTCATCGAAGATCAGGAGTTGGATACGCGCGGCACGACGATGATCATCTATTGGGAGGGCGCGTGTGACGTAAACGGCAAAGTCGGTAGCGAAGATGTTCGCGGGCGTGCATATGTAGAACTCGTTGGGTACGACCGGTCACACGAGAGTCCGAATCTCTCGTACTTTCTCGTTGGAAACCCCGTTGAGCTGCTTTCAAAATTTCGGCTCGGTTAGATAAAAAAGGCCTTGCGGCCCTTTTGTCCTCATTGATTGGTGCTCTATGGCATCTTGTCGATCTCGGCCTTTAACCTGCTTGCGAGGTCCGAATCCAGCGAGACCAGGGCGTTATACTGCTCCATGGCTCCGACCTTGTTGTTCAGGCGAAGGTGGCTTATGGCCGAGTTATATCGGGCACGCGTAAAATTCGGGCTAAGCTCCAGACTTCGTTTGTATGCCGCGAGTGCCTTGTCGAACTGGCTGTCGTTAAAGTACGCATTGCCCAACAAGTAAAATCCATCAGAATAATCCGGATTATCCTGAGTGAACTTGATCAGTCCAGTAACCGCCTTGTCAAAGGAACGTGTCGCGTCCGCCGTACGCCCAAGCTCGCGATATGCCCTTCCAAGGTAAAAGTGCGTCTCACCATCGTTAGGATTTAGCCGAAGAGCGTTGTTGCACGCCGTCACCGCAAGCTGGAACTGGCTGAGGTCATTGTACGCCCTGCACAGGTTCGTGTAACCCATGTATTGGTTCGGGAGCAATTTCACGGCCGATTGTGCGGTCTCCACTGCTTCCTGATGCTTGCCGGCGAGGCTGTAGTACCAGCTAATATCCGTGTAGAGGTTTCCGTCCTGGGGCCAGATACGGAGCGCCCTACGCGTTACGTCGATCGCCTCTTCAAATCTGCTTTGGCCGCGATAAATGTCACCGAGCGAACGATAGATCTGGATGGTATCCGGTTTCGAAGCAAGGGCGCGGTTGTAAGCGTCGATCGCGGGAACGTACTTACGCTGCTTATGAAGCGCGTCAGCAAGCAAATAATAGGCGTCGCCGATGAACTGATTCGGCTTCGTCACCGCCGCCGATGCCGCGGCCTCCTGGCCCTTCACGTCGCCCAACGCAAGTTGTACTCTCGCTATGCTGTAGTACAAGTTGCCGTCATTCGGTGAGCCGAGGACCGCCTTCTGGTACGAATCTAATGCCTCTCGATAGTTCTGCTTCTCAAAGTTCAGGTCGCCGGATGCCCTGAGGAGCATCTGATCGTTCGGGTCGGCCTGCAGACCTCTGTTAACATCCGCAAGTGCCGCGTCAAAATTCTTCAATTCATAATTCAGATACCAGCGGACCTTTGAAACGTCAACCGCTGGATGGCCTTGCGCCTCCGCGAGGTTCAATTCGCTCAGTGCAACCGGATATTCCTTAAGGTAATAATGAGCGTAACCCTTCCAATAGTGCGCCGCCGGGTTTCGCGGGACAAGCACGATGGCCTCCGCGTAGCGATCGATCGCCGTCTTATAGTCCTTTTGATTGAATGCCCTGTTTCCCTGTTCGACAAGTTGGTTAGACCGCCGTATGTCCTTTCTCGAAGGCTGCTGCGCGGTGACCGAAACTGCAAGGGCGACGATAACGATCAAACAAAATAGTGCGGATCTTTTGAAATGCATTGTGAACATTGCTTCCATATCCTCTCAACTACTGCAAAATATCGGGTGCTCCCGGCTTCTTGGTGGGCTGCGGCCGCGGCGTCCGCGATGGTTGCGGTCTCGGCGTGGCACGCGTGGCCGGGGTAGGCCGAGGATCGGGCCGCTGCGTCGGCGTATCTTGAACCGGCCGTTGCGTCGGTTCGGGGGTCGGCTCAACCTCGATCGAACTGTTCGAATTCGAATTTGTGTCGGAATTAGAATTTGAATTCGTGTCGTTCACGACCAACGTGTTATCGATGGTCGGTTCGGGACTTGGCGTCGGCTCCAATGTCGGTTCAGGAGACGGCAAAGGTTCGACCACTCCGCCGGCGTAGTAATTCGTATAGTAGTAGAAACCTCCGCCCCCGACACCAAGCACCACAATAAAGAAAAGGAACAGGCCGCCAAGGATCGCGATGATCTTGCCGGTCGATGACTTCTTTTTGGCTGCAACAGCACGCTGAGCGGGTCCCGCTCCGACACCGACCGCCGCGGCTCCTTGGTCGCTTCGATCTTCTGCAACTGGCGATTCTCGGTCAAAGTTACCGCCGCCGGTTTGCTCTTGATAACCTCCGGCTTCCTCAAACGCTATCAGCGGGACCGTCGCCTGCGGAGAATAATTCTCACCCGCATCCGGCTGCGACGAATGCTCGCTGACCCCGGAATCGGCAAAATTCGAGTAATCCGTCGTCGGCGCATAATTCTCGGCATACGGGGTTGCCGTCGGTTCATACGGTTCAGAGCTAGGTTGCGCTTCAGAATATGGCTGAGATTCTGAAAACGCTGCCGGCATCGAATTCGCATCCGCAATGAATACTTCCGTCTTTACGTCTGACTGCCGCGTTGGATTACTCGGTATCGACGAATCGTATGCGATCGTGGCATTCAGATCGACCGGCTCGGTCGATGAAGTGGGCTGAGAGATACTCTCTGAAAAGGCGGAACTCCCGGCGACCGCGCCGATCGGGTTCGATATCGCGCGGAGCGCCTCCGGGTCCATTATCTCGGTTGCCTCGAAAACGGGTTCGGCGACCGTATCCTGCCCGTTCGGACCGATATCCGAGGCGCTGAATACAGCCGTCTTTGCCGACATCGCATTCTGCATCTCGGAGAATGCCTTGCGAAGCGACTTTTGCATTTCGCGTGCAGTTGAAAATCGGCGTTCCTGGCTAACCTCCATACCCCGCAAGATCACTTCAGAGACGGCCGGGGGAACCTCCGGATTCAGAAGCGTAGGGGCCTTGATCGGATCCGGCATCCCATTGAGGAGCGTGTCGGCGCGGGTCAGAGCATCCGCCGGAACATTATTGGTCATCAGCTGATAAAGCGTGGCTGAGAGCGAATAAAGGTCACTCTTAGCGCTGGTACCGATGCCTCTGATCTGCTCCATCGGGGCATAGTGCGGCGTGTAGCCGACGACGCTGCCGGTGCTTCCGGTCCCGGATGCCAGATTTGTCTGGCCGGTCGATGTCTTGGAGAGCCCGAAATCGAGAAG
>JAJNPX010000232.1 GCA_021155145.1 Acidisarcina sp.
GGCTGGCTCGGTGTTGGACTTGGTTCAGTCTGCTTTTGGGAAAGAACGACCAACGAGGACAAAGTAAAAAGCAATATTGCTAAAGAAGTTTTCATTGAAAACAAAAAGCGGGGGCAAGCCCACCTTCCTCACTGTCACATATTTAGTTGTCCCGGTGGATCAACGGGTTCAATTGAACCAGTCTCAGTCGGGAAGGCGGGCTTGCCCCCGCTTCTTCACTTTACCGCAAACATCCGATCTGCCACCCGCAGAAATTCCTGCACCTGTTTGTCCCAATATTTCCAATCGTGTGCACCGGGCAATTGGCGGTACTCGTGCGGGACCTTCTTCTCGACGAGCAGGTTCACAAATTCGCGATTGTTCGCGAACAAAAAATCTTCGGTGCCGCAGTCGAGATAAATGAACGGGATCGTTTTTGTCTTCTCGGGCGTGAGCGAGCGGATGATCGCGAAGATGTCGTTCGCCTTTCTGGTATCCGATCCGTCCGGCCCGAAGATGCCGTCGATGGTCTTGCCGATCGCCCCGGGAATCGCTTTCTCGGTGATCTGAGCCGCTCCGAGAGCCCCGCTGAACGAACCCGCGAGAACGAACTTGTCCGGATACTTCAAGCCGAACTTCAACGATCCGAACCCGCCCATCGAAAGGCCCGCGATCGCTCGTTTATCACGGGTCGCCAGCGTTCGAAATCTCTTATCGACCTCCGGGACCAGCTCCTCTATGATGTAGCTTTCCCACTTTTCCTTGTCGTTCGAGACGCTGTTCGTGTACCATCCGTCGCCGCCTTCCGGAGTAATAAAGATGACCGAATATTCGGTCGCGTACTCTAACAACCGAGTCCTCTCGATCCAGTTATTCGAATTCCCCGTGAGACCGTGAAGAAGGTATATAACGGGATAACGAACATCCTTCTTGTGTGGGCTCTTGTAGCCCATTGGAAAGATTACGCCGAACGGCATCGGTCGTTTCATCGACCGGCTGTCGATCGTGAGCTTGGCAAATTCAGTCTTGAGCGGAGGCTCAGATTCGCGAGTGCGCAAAACCGGATCGCCTTGAGGTACAACAGAGAACACCGACCCGCTAACGACTGTCAGTGCTACAAGGAGCAAAGTTCTTTGCGCAAACAATTTCATCGAGCCACCCTCACCCAAAGATCTTCCCAAACCAGCCGCCGGTGCCTTCTTCCTTTGCGGCCATCTGCGCGAGTTCGCCCGCGTCGAGCCAGACGCCCGTGCATTTATCGCACACATCGATCGTGATGTTCTCGTACTCGGTCTCGTAAAGAGTGCCGTCGCACTTCGGGCATTGCAGCTGCAGGTCTTTGCCTTCTTCGCCCTCGATCTTGGCCTTCATTTTCTCGAGCAGCTCTTTCTCTTTGCGATGGAAATATTCGTTCTCAAGTGCGCGTCCGCGCTCGTCAAGTTCAATTGGCATCTAGATTTGTACTCCCATTTTGATCTGATCGTCGATACTTGAAAAATAACAGAATGACGGCGATCCGCGAAACACAAAAACCGCGAAAGGGCCGATCTTGACCTCGGGGTCAGACGATCGCCGTTTCGCGCAATGCCCATGTCATGGGCGGCGGCCCTAGCTTTCGGTTTTGTGGATCGACCGCATCCTCTGCCTGGCTTTTTTCGAGCGGCGGATGGTTGGCTTTCGCTTCAAGCTGCCCTCGGCCCAGTCCGAAACCTGCTTGAACGGATGCCATTCAAAATTCTCCTGCGGCAGGACCTCGCTCGATGAATCGCGCAGCCGGAGCGTGCTGAAAGCCACAAAGAGGATAGCGAAATTGAATATGGCCCCGACCAGGATCACCATCCAGCCGGGAGCAAGGCCGACCGTGGCCCGCGCCGTAAAGATCTCCCAAAATCTCTGAAGGTCCTGCGGAGTCTGTGTTGGGATCGGCGACGGATGGATGTATATCTTCAGCGCCCACGACAATGCGAGCAGCACAAAGATCCAAAGGTAATTTGCACGCAGCCGTCGGCCGACCGCTTCCCACTCGCTGATGGTAAAGTGCGGCGAAAGCAGGTCGGATGAGATATGATCTGCCCATTCCTTGTCGGGCGGTATCGTGCGGTGCGACAGCATCGGGGCAAAATAGCCCGTCTCAAGCACCCTCACGCGGTTCGCCCAGACCTCGTAATACCGGTAGCGCCGCGCCTCCATAAAGAGAAAGATCGAGACGAGCACCGAGTTGATCGGGATCGCGAAATGCGGGTTGTCCGGCGAGCTGAAAACGAACGAAAGCGTAGCGCCCGCCGTAATGACCGCCCAGTTCGTGGTCGCGTCGAGCCGATTCCGCCACACATTCGACCGCGCGACCTCCCCGCGGTAGAAATGCACCATCGCCGTGTTGAACTCGGCCGGCTGCAATTTCTGTGCGATCGTCAGAGGGGTGGTCTGCGGCTTTTGGTTGCGTCTGCGGACCTCCTCGGCAAAGGCCTTGAAGGCATCGGGCACGTTCGTGGTATGAATATCTTCTCCGGCAGGGCGAGCGCCCAGCCGAACATCTTCGCTCATATGGCGTTAACGAGAGAGAACATGGAGGACGGCGAGATTCATTTCGACGCCAATCAATAGTTTACACTTTAAATAATCAGGTGCAAGAAAAATGGCAGATACCGACATACATTTGATGCGGCTCGCCCTCGCCGAGGCCGAAATGGCCCGTGCCATCGACGAGGTGCCGATCGGCGCCGTCATCGTTGACGCAAGCGGGAACGTGATCGCCGCAGCATCCAACCGGACCATCGCCGACAGCGATCCCACAGCGCATGCCGAGATCCGTGCGCTCCGCGCCGCGGCCCGTCACATCGGAAATTATCGGCTGAACGGCTGCACGATGTATTCCACCGTCGAACCGTGCGTGATGTGCGCCGGGGCACTTGTCAACGCACGCGTTGAGCGGCTCGTATTCGGTGCCCACGACGAGCGCTTCGGTGCGGTCGAGACGAAGTTTCGCCTCTGCGACAGCCCCGACCTCAATCATCGCGTCGAGATCGTCTCCGGCATCCTCGCTGCGGAATGCCGCGCGCTCATGCAGGCCTTCTTTCGCGAACGCCGCAATTGACCCGGCACCCGCTAACTTGATATTTCGAGCCGCATCCCTCTATTATTAGAGTTTCGCATGCGGAGAGGTGCGAGAGTGGTTGAATCGGGCAGTCTCGAAAATTGCTGTGCCTTAACGGGTACCGTGGGTTCGAATCCCACCCTCTCCGCCATCATTGATTGATCTTCGGGTCGGCCGATCCGTCGGATCGCTTGTTCAGGATCTGGCTGTTTGAAATTTCATGGAAAACTGACCGAGGCTGGACCGGTAGCGGCCGGAGCGTTTCATCACCGCACTTCTCAAAATTTTCGATCGGGAGGATAACCAAATGCCTTTGAGTAAAAGGGTAACGGCGGAGTTTCTTGGTACTTTGTGGCTGGTTTTGGGCGGATGCGGCAGCGCCGTACTTGCGACGGCCTATCCGACGCTTGGGATCGGGTTTGCGGGTGTCGCTCTCGCTTTCGGATTGACGGTGCTGACCGGTGCATACGCTCTCGGACACATTTCGGGCGGACATTTTAACCCCGCCGTCTCGGTCGGGCTGTGGGCCGGTAAGCGGTTTCCGGCAAATGAGCTTCTCCCGTACATCCTTGCACAGGTCCTCGGGGCGATCGCGGCCGCGGGCATCATTTACCTGATCGCAAGCGGCAAGGCCAATTTCGACCTCGCCGCCAGCGGGCTCGCCTCGAACGGATACGCCGACCATTCGCCGGGTAATTACACCGTCCTCGCGGCTTTCATTTCCGAGGTCGTGATGACGTTCTTCTTTTTGATCGTCATCCTCGGCTCGACGAGCAAACGGGCCCCGGCGGGTTTTGCCCCGCTCGCTATCGGACTTTGCCTGACGCTGATCCATCTCGTGTCGATACCGGTCACCAACACGTCGGTCAACCCGGCTCGCAGTACCGGCCCGGCGTTGATCGTGGCATTCGGCGGGGCAAGCTGGCCTGTGAGCCAGCTCTGGCTGTTTTGGATCGCGCCGATACTTGGAGCCTTGCTTGCGGGGTTTGTTCATCTCTGGCTTTCGGGCGAAGACTCGCCAGCCGCTGCGACAGAGACCGAGACCCCGCCTCCGGCTGAGACGCAGGCCGACGACGCGGCCTGATCTGCCCAAGCCCGGTGTGCACAAGCCCGACGTGCACAAGCCCGCGCGTAAGCAAGGGCGATATCAGGTCGTGCACAAGCCCGCGCATCAACAAGCGCGATATCGCGAAGCAGCTCCACAGATCTTTTACAATTCAATTTTGCGGAAAGGTGCAGGAGTGGTTGAACTGGCAGCACTGGAAATGCTGTGAGCCTTAACGGGTTCCGTGGGTTCGAATCCCACCCTTTCCGCCATTTCGATTTTTGATTTTGGATTTTGGATTTTGGATTTCGGAGTCTGGATCGCGAACCATTTCGATCTTGGAATCTGGAATCTGGAATCTGGAATTTGGAATCTGGAATCTCCTTTCCCCCTGCTTTGAGCTTTCCCTCTCAATTCGGTAATCTATTTGTGGCTTCAGGCTCCGCACAAGGTTTGAGTTGTGAACCCCGCTAGGCCGGGAACGGAGCAACGGCAGCAATTTCATCCTGTGTTGCGATCAAGTCTGAAGCCGCAATTTTTATTTTCATCGTTCAAAAAGTGGTCGTCTGAAAAGCACCTTTAGAAATTAGTAACCACAAAATCACACGAAAAAACACGAACTAAAGAGAAAGAGGTAAGTTTAATGCCATTTCGTGTTTTTTTCGTGGTTACAGATCTTCTACTCTCTCGGTTTCCCGCCGATCCCGACCAGAGCCCGCAGATCGAGAATAAGTATCCCGTCCTCATCGATCTCCGCCTTGCCAAAGGCCGCCGTCCGCGGAACATATATCAGATGGTGCCGGCAGAAAAGATTTGCCCTTACCACCCTGTGCCGGCAA
>JAJNPX010000233.1 GCA_021155145.1 Acidisarcina sp.
CAAATAGGTCAACAAGAACTGCCGCGTTAACAGAAGGTTAAGATCACGAAAGAACGGGTCAAAGCTGACCGGTGCCGTAGAACCCTGGAAAAAGGCACGACCGCCCGTTTCGTCCGAAAGCTTCAGAAGATTGCCCTGGCCAAAAAGGCTCAATGTCGGATTTTCCCGGGGGTTAGAACTCGACGGAGTGTAGATCGAAAAGATAGCCACACTGCGGCGTTGTGCCCGAAGGATCGCACGGTCGAGTTCCAGGCTCTGACCGGGTGTGGCTCCTGAAAGTCCATTGGAAAGATCCAGTCCGTCGGAGACGAGAAGTATGGCCCTCCGTCCGGCGGGAAGTGCATCGAAGCGTTCGAGTACATCGACGACGCCGTCGAACGGACTCCGTGGAGCCGTCGCGTTGCTCGAGTTTACGATCCTGAGCGTTTCTGCGGCACGCTCCAGATCGGTTGTGAAACGCTGCCGTATCTGCGGCGAACCGCCGCGAAGGTAAGCGACCATCACGCGGGAACCGCGGGGCAGACTCGTAATGAACCGCTTGAGGTCGCGGATCTGAAGATTAAAACCCGAGCCAAGGTCATCCTGGATAAGAACCGCCAACGACAAGGGGGCATCCTCGATGTTCCTGATCGACAGTATCTGCTGCTCTTCGTTGTCTTCGCGTACGATCAGCCGGTCAAGCTGCAGATACTCCTGCAGGCGGTCTTCTTTCAACTCCTGCTTTGTAAAGATCGAGATCGGGATCGATACCGTACGAACCCTCGCGCGCCCGCCGTCACTCTGCCCCTGCACATGGGATGGCCCCGCGGCGACCGCAAGCAGGGTCAGGAGGAGTATCGGACGGAGCACTCGGTTCATAGACATTCGCTAGTTTGAATTAAACTAACGCTGTTTGTAAAGTAATCGCTAGAGATGAAAAGGATCGGCTCAAGCCGCGCGATCGACGAGATCGACCTAAAACGCGGAAGGAATCTTAGGATCGTGGGAATTGGAGCCCCGTTGGTCCTGACGGCCCTTCCCGTGCTGTTGTTCCTCATTTTGAGCGTTATCCTGAGCGGAACGCCGATCTTTGCGGTCTCATCGTTTCTACTCGGCCTGATCTTTGGCGTGGTGGGGTTTTTGCTCGGCCTGGTCGTATCGGGGATCTCCTTTTACAGGCATCAGTTATGGTCGGCGGAGATGCGGGACCGGATCGCGGCGAACGGCATTGGGGCGGACGAGATAGATTGGTTCAGAAAAGAGCTAAAGCCGTCCGAAAAGAGGGCGTTGAAATCGCTGAAGAGTCTTGATCCGCTCATCGAAGATGCGTACCGTGAGACGCTTGCCTCCCGGCTGACCGCGACCAGGATCGTCAAGTCCTCAAGGCGGGAACTCCAGGCCGCCAAACGGAGAGAATCGAAGCTGAGGCTGCTTAAAGCCGAGAACTCGGCCTCATTCATCGAGCAGGCAAGGGAGGACGCGGTCAAGATCGGTTCCATCCATAACGATGCGAAACAGATGCTTGTCGAAGCCGAGTCCCGGCTCCAAATGATCGAGGCGGCTGCGGCCCGCGGGGGCGGGCTTGCCGATACGGAGGTCGCACTGAAGAAACTCGCGGCCCGTGCATCGCAGCTTCCGCTTGCGCTTGAAGCGGCCAGGCTTCGCGAAGAGGCCGCGGCTGAGATCTCCGGCGGCCCTTCGGATGTGGAAGATCCAGCGCCTCAGTAATTCCGCTGCTCGTAATCCCGCCAGTCATAGACACCGTCGCCGTTCAGATCGGCATGTCCGCCGTTCTGATTCAACATATGGGTTATCTCGGCCTGCGGCGCCTTCAGGAGGCGGAGTACGGCAAGCTGGTAAATATTCGCCTCAGATTCGGCAACGGTACCGGCCTGGTAATGGCCGGCGCGATACTGCCAGAAATGCACGGTCTCGTGAATAAAGACACTCGCAAGCCATGTCTTCGACGCGTTAAAGGTATTGAGTGCGATATCGATAGCATCGTCACTGAAATTCGCACCGCTTCGTGCGGCCGGACGGATCTTCAGATCGTACTTCATCATCCACGAGTAATACTGGCCCGCTTTGGACTGAAGCATATCGAGGCATTCGCTTGCTTTGGTACGAAAGGATTCGGCAGGGATATGGGTGCTGTTGGCTATGATCCTGATCGACATTTACTGTCACCTCCAATGACGGGTGACGGGGAAACGACAGGAATTTTGCAGGCAGCGGAAGAAAAAAGCGAAAGTAACCGTGATAGCCGTTCCGAACGCATGAATTGAACCTGTATGTACAGGTGGGTGGCGTCACGCCTCCGAAGAGACGCATTAGCCGCAACCTCCGGCCGAATTCCCTTAGAAACCGGCACTGGCCGCGGCATCGGCCCCCCTCAATTCAAGTGTTGGCTCAATTATTATTGCGTCGGTAACGAACTACGCAGTAAAGATCTTTCGCCACCATCAGGTTAGCATATCGGAGGAAAAAAGACACAAAAAAACCGGGGTTCGCCCGGCCGCTCTTTTCCTCGCTATTGTTCCATTTCCAATTCCTGCGGCGGATGGTCCTTGTGCTTTAACACGCGGTCGAGCATCTCGGCGCACTCCGCACTGCGCGAGGCAAGCTGCATATCGGATTGATGCTGCGATTCCTTCAATTGATGAAACTCGTCGGCGATATGAAGTGCCGCGAGGATCGCGACCTTGAGCGAATCGACCGTGAAAGTTCCCGACGATATATCGCGCATCTTTCGGTCAACATACTCTGCCAGCCGCAGAATATAATCGTTATCACCGTCAGAGCGGATGCTGTAGGTCTGATTATAGATCTCAACGCGGATCGTTTGTTCGATATCGGGTTGGGTTCGCCCGGTGGTCATGACGCGTGCCTCCCGACGGCCTGAGCAACGTCGCCATCGATAATGGTCATTGCATCGAGCATCGCCTCTACCTTCAGCTGTATCGCATCTCTCTCGGACAATAGATTGGCGATCTTATCTTCCATCTGCGAGCGTTCTTCGCGTATCTGATTTGTGCTGCGGCGAAGTTCGTGAAGCTCGCGTTCGACCTTCTCTTTTTCTTCGCGCATCTTTTTCGCATACTCGATCGTAAGATAGATCTTATCCTCGAGATGCGAGAATTTCTCCATTCCCGTTAAGCCGTTCATTCAGCCTTTCTCCAGTGTGCGGGGGTCATGAAACTTGGAATTCCGATTATGGATATTTTCGAACGAAACTTCAAGCTTGCCCGGACGTCCGACTCATTTTCTCGGGCCGATGCCGAGCTGCTGCTCCAAAGCGGCGAGTATCTCATCGTGCGCTTTATTGACCTCGTCCTCGACCAGCGTGCGGTCGTCGCTGCGGTAAGTGAATCGCAGGGTCAGCGAGCGTTCACCCTCTCCGCCTCCTTTGCTTTCATAAACATCTACAAAATCTACCGACCGCAGAATGCCGTTCGCCGCCTCCATTGCGGACCGTCGTACAGATGCAAATGCCGTCTGCCGATCCGATACGAAAGTGACATCGCGCGTGACGCTCGGATACCTCGGGAGCGGTGTATACCTGGTCTCGGCGATCTCGATCGCGAAGATCGATGAGAGGTCGATCTCGCCGACGAACACAGGGTGCTTAAACTTATAATCGGCGGCGATTTCCTCACCAAGACGGCCTATGTATCCTACGGTTGCGTCATTGACGCGTATCGCGGCCGTTTGCCCGGCCCTAAGATGCTTGATGTCGGCAGCCTCGAAACGTACTCCGTCGACGCCGATAACATCGAACACGCACTCGATCGCACCTTTTGCGTCAAAGAAATCCAATTCGCGTACCGGGACGGCCTTGCCCTGAAGGAGTTCGCCGCCGGTAATTGCAATAGCGAGAAGCTCTTGTTCGAGCGGAAGCTCTCCATCGCCATAAGAGGCAAAGGCCTTTCCGATCTCGAAAAGTCTCAGGTCACGGCGCTGAAAATTCAGATTGAGTCTGATCGCTTCGAGAAGGCCCGGAATGAGCGTCGTTCTCATCCGCACGGCTCCCTCAATAACGGAGTCTCGCAGCGTGACGAGGCCGCGGCCCTCACCCATGCCAGTCAATGCGGGCACCGTCTCGAACCTGCCGTCATGGCGCGTATCGATAAAACTATACGCGATAGCTTCGTCAAAGCCGTAATCCGCCAGACGCCGGCGGAGCCGCATCTTCTTGCTCTCAAAAGGCTGGTATTCGCCGGCGGTACGGGCGGGCGGGACCTCATCGCCGATCTTCTCGTAGCCCGTGTGCCTTGCGACCTCTTCGACAAGATCTTCCTCGATGGATATATCGTGCCGCCATGATGGCACGACGAATGTCTGATAATCCAACGAACCGTCATCTTTCAGCTTGAGCGTTATGCCGAGGGCGGCAAGGATCTTTAGGCAATCCTCGATCGGGACGTCGAGCCCGGTCAGGCGTTTTACCGAGGCCGCGATGTCAGTCGAAACAACCTCGATCGGCTTGATATGCGTCGGATACACATCTATGAATTCACCGGCACTGCCGCCAGCCAGTTGACATATGAGCTGAGCCGCCCGGTCTGATGCCGCCTTCAGATTCTCAATATCGACACCGCGTTCAAAACGATAGCTGGCCTCGGTCGTAAGACCAAGTTTTCGTGACGTGCGGCGAATACTCGCCCGGTCAAAATATGCGACCTCCAGCAATACGTTCTTTGTCGATCCGGTAATGCTGCTGTCGAGCCCGCCCATCACGCCGCCGACCGCGACCGGCTTTTCGGCGTCGCAGATCATCAGCATCGAATCGTCTAACTCGCGCTCGATCTCGTCCAGCGTCGTTATATTCTCGCCATTGGCCGCGCGCCGCACGACGATGCGGCTCTCGGCGAGCTTATCCATGTCGAACGCGTGCATCGGCTGGCCGAGCTCGAGCATTACGAAGTTAGTAATGTCGGCGACGTTGTTGATCGAACGCTCGCCCAAAGCTTCGAGCCGATCTACCAGCCATTGCGGGGACGGGCCGATGTTCACGCCCCGAATGATGCGAGCCGTGAACCGATAGCAAAGGCCCGGATCCTCGATCTTGACCACATCCGGTGCGAGCAGAGACGGAAACGGAGCATCAGGAAGCCGGTCGAGGCTCCGCCGGTCAACAAAGACCGTCTTGCCGGTGATCGCGCTCAGTTCGCGTGCGACCCCGACGTGTGAGAGGCAATCCGGCCGGTTCGAGGTAAGGTCGATGTCGAGCACAAAATCATCCTTGTGCTCGTGAACGCCCTCAACCGCCAACCCGACGCGAGTCAACTCCGTCGCCGTTTCGTCCGGAGATAGGTCGATAGCGATAAGCTCCCTGAGCCAGTTGTAACTAATGTTCATTCAGAAAAAGGCTAGTTGTTGGATTCTAATAAATTCCAAACAAGATTCGGGCCGTCGAGTAGTAATGAAACCTGATTAAGTACATCTCGGCCCAACACTCCAATTTCGTCGTCAATTAAACAGAATTCGCCGGTAAACCGCTTGCCTTGAAAAACGATCTGCAGTTCGATTGAGCGATAGGATCGAGAACTGCCGTCAAATCCAGTCAGCTGAACTATTCCGAAACGGGCCGAATCAAGAACCGGGGCCGGAATTCGGTCTTCCGGCAGGAGCGAAACGTCCGCACCCGTATCAAGGAGCATCTTGATCTCATCGCTCCTTTCGCCAGTAGTTCTATTTCTTATCAGGACAGTTCCGATCGGAGCGGGCGGGTCAAAGCTCGGGTCAAATTCAGTCTTCAATGTCTTCCTCGACAGTTTTTATAAAAAGCTTAGCGTCGTCCTTATTTGCCAAACGCGGACTCATAATTCGCTTGGGCGGATCATCGGGTACGATAATGTAAACCCTTGCAGCCTCGGGAAGTTTGAATTCCGGAGGAATGACGACCCTTCCATCTTTTACGACACCTTCGACTGTTGTTACTGACATATAATCCTGCCCTCAACTTTATCACATTTGGCAAAGATCAAGTGTGCAATGAACAAAACGATTCCTAGCGGGCCCTACGCCCGCGACCGCCAACTCAACACGCGTCAAAGCCGCCGCCGTCTCTTCCGGCGAAAGTTCAATATCAATAAGCTCCTTGAGCCAGTTGTAGCTGATGTTCATTTGGAATCAAAAGAGGTTTTCGTTTTAATTATATTAATCAGAGCCAGCTTTTTGTTTAGAAGAGCGGTCGTACACCAAACATTCTCAACTCCATCCAAAGAGACAATTGGTGAATCACGCATTTCTACTCGCAACTCTTCCAACGATTTCTTTCCCATACCATAAATAGACTTTGCGTTAGTCCTTTTTTGCCCACGCGACGCAGGCCGCCCGCGTTGAGACCGCTCGCACTTGATCGACATACGTGCCGCCGCGGTAA
>JAJNPX010000260.1 GCA_021155145.1 Acidisarcina sp.
CAAGCCGCGAGGACGACCTTTGGATGCGGGTTGCCGCAGGCGGCTGTGTTCGACACGGCGTTTCATCACACACTACCGGACACGGCTTATCTTTACGCAATTCCTTATCAGCTCTACCGCCGACACAAGATCCGCCGCTACGGATTTCACGGAACTTCGCACCGATACATCTCCTATCAATACCGCACGATCAACAACATTCCGCGGGAGGACGTGAACGTGATCACGCTGCACCTTGGCAACGGCTGTTCGGTCGCGGCGATCAAGGGCGGGAACTCGGTGGATACGTCGATGGGTTTTACTCCGCTGGAAGGATTGGTGATGGGCACGCGTTCGGGCGATCTCGACCCGGCGATCGTCGAGTTCATTTGCGACAAAGAGGGAATGTCCGTTCACGAGGTCGACAATCTGCTGAATAAAAGTTCCGGCCTGCTCGGCATCTCCGGCCTTACCCACGATATGCGAGAGCTGATCGCCGAAGCCGACGAATCAGGCGACCGTCGTGCGAGCCTTGCGATCGAGATCTTCTGCTATCGCATCCGCAAATACATCGGCTCATACCTCGCCGCAATGAACGGCGCTGACGCGATCATCTTTTCCGGCGGGATCGGCGAGAACTCGGCGTTGATCCGGTCGAAGGTTTGTGAAGGAATGTCGTGGGCGGGAATTGAGCTCAATGATGCTCGAAACGACGAACACATCCGCGGCCGCGAGGGAATTAGTTCGAGGAATGATTCGCGTGTGAAGGTCTGGACGATCCCGACGAATGAGGAACTGCTTATCGCACGAGATACGGTGAGGCTGATTGCTGGTGGGATCTAAGTGAGAGTGACTTCCTTTCGCCGTTCTGCCCCATTTGAGCAGGCCACTCCTTTTTCAAGAAGTCCAATGAATCTCTTCGATTGAAGGCTCCGACGAAAGGATCGAATCGAGTGCGGCTTGAACTTTCGAAACATCTGCATCGGTCGAGACCTTTGAAGAGGAGTTTTCTGACGAACGGCTTGTTTGGTTCGATAAAGCAGAGGAAATCCCCTTCATCACCGACGTTCGCACAGCCGATCCACATCGGAAACGCATCATTCCGGATCTCAACCATCCATCCCCAGTCCTCTGAGAACGGCTCGAGCACATCGAATCCGCGATTTTTGAGCCCAATGTGAATGAACTCCGCGAGCCTCTTTCCCCAGATTCCCGGGTTTACCTCGTCTTTCTTTGCCCGGATAGGCAGGAAATATATCGGAACGGAATTCGACTTGCGTTTTCATAACTAGAACACGAGTCAAAAACTTTAGTACGTTTCGCTATTATCTCAATCGAATCGGCAGATTCGTACCGTGTTCATCGTGAGAGCAAACGAACACAGGAATCTGCAGTGATGACGAGTCTAACTGCCTCCAAACGCTAGAAATCCACTCTGCTGCGCAATCCGTGAGAGCGTCATGGACGGAAAACTTCTCATTGAATGGATTCATTAACGGTAGTGGTGGCTCAAGACGGGTCTCCGACATTCGCGTCGCAAACAACTCGGCATGGTCTTTGACGGCCTGATTTAGGACATAGAGGTCAGGACCATCAAGACTCAACTGCACCTCCAAGAACCCTTCTCCGTCCTGATCGACAAAGATCTCCAGCGAGACATCTTTTGTAGTTGTTGGGATGAGAGGTATCGCGGCAACAAGCTTAGCCCTAGCTGAGCTTGTTGAATCTTCAAGCACCCTCTTTACTGCGTCAATATACTCGTCTCGTTCCATTGCCTAACCAAAATAGAATCTTGCGAAATAATACAAGATCGGAGCGTTGAATAGGAGGCTGTCTAACCGATCGAGGAGTCCGCCATGGCCGGGGAGGATGTTGGCGGCATCTTTCGCGCCGGAGCCGCGTTTCATTGCGGATTCGGCCAAGTCGCCGAGGACGCTTATGGCGGCCATCAACATCGCGAGCGGGATCGACCATTGATAGGGGAGTTCGGGAAAGAACCAGTAGGTCGCGAGAGCACCGAACGCTCCGGCCGCAACGAGCCCGCCGATCAGGCCTTCCCACGTTTTTCCGGGCGAGATCTTTGGTATGAGCTTGTGCTTGCCGAGAGAAACCCCGGCGAAGTAAGCGCCGGCGTCGGCGCCCATGATGACGAGGAAGAAGTAGCCGAGAAGATGCGTTGAGAGATAGGGGTGCGATTCGAATCCGAGCCGTGTTGAGATCAAAAATCCGCCTAAGAATGCGATATACAGTACGCCAAGTATCGTCACGCCGACGCCGGTGAGCATCTTCGAGAAATCTGCCTGAAAGCGAAAGGTTTGCGAGACCAGCACCGCGATCACGAAAGCCGAGATCGTCGCGATCATCAAGTCCGGCGCCTTCGCCGGAGCATCGAATACGAACGCGACCGTCAGCGCCGCCGCCCCGAGATACGCCATCCCCGCGTCAGCCTTTAACTCGAGCTTTTTGGTCAGCGAAAAAAACTCGAACAACCCCGCCGCCAGCGCCAGTACCGCGATCACGACAAAGATCCAAACGGTGTCGGGAAAATAGGACGGCAGTACGATCGACGCGATCAAAATTGGCAATGCGACAAGCGCTGTTAGAATGCGGGTTCTCATTTAGCTGGGACCGACTTTGATCTCACATCACCGAACCGCCGGTCGCGCTTTTGGTATTCCAGGATCGCTTCGAAAATGTCCTTGCGTCGGAAGTCGGGGAATAGGGTCGGCGTAACGTATATCTCGGCGTACGCGATCTGCCACAAAAGGAAATTGGAGATGCGCATCTCACCGCTCGTGCGGATCAGGAGGTCAACATCGGGCAATCCGTGCGTGTATAGGTTTTCGCCTATGTCGGCCTCGGTGATCTCTTTCGGGGTCCCGTTGTGCTTTGCCGCGGCCTTACGGCAGGCCTCGACTATCTCCGACCGGCCACCGTAATTCAGGGCGACGCTGAGCACCGTCCCCGAATTATCTTTGGTCTGCTCGACAGCCCACTTGATCTCCTTCTGTACGTCCGGGGCGAGTCCGGCAATGTCCCCGATGGCCTGAAAGCGGATGTTGTTTGACTTCACCTCGCGCATCTCGCTGCGAATATAACGCTTGAGCATCGCCATAAGGCCACCGACCTCGGCTTTGGGGCGCTTCCAATTCTCGGTCGAAAATGCATAGAGCGTCACCGCCTCGATCTGAAGCCTCGTAACGGTATCGAGAATCGCCCGAACCGACTCGGCACCCGCCCGGTGGCCGAAGATCCGCGGCTTGCCGCGAAGCTTTGCCCAGCGGCCATTACCATCCATTATTACCGCGACGTGCCGCGGCAGGCGCTGGAGGTCGATCCGGTCGAGCAACTTCGCTTCGGCGGAATTCGCTTTGAGTACGTCTGTGAAGTTTGGGTGCACGCTAGCTAATAATAAATGCCCTTACTTCGTGCGGGCCTCTGAAAATCGATCTGTAGGTCGTACACAAACTTAGTGCTCACGATATCGCCCTTGCTTACGCGCGGGCTTGTGCAACGCGGAGCTGTGCATCAACCACAGCATCCATGTTTATCGGCCCATAGATGTGCGGGAAGATATCGCCGCCGGTCGAAGGCTCAGAGACCAGCTTGGATGCCAGCTTTCCGATATCCAGCTTCAAAATGACTACGCTGTCCGCTCCGCTGTAATACCTCTCGATCACACCCTCAAGCTGGTGATCGTAACTGCAATGGATGAAACCCTCGTCCGCGAGGCTCTCGGCCTCATAATTTGAACGATCTTTGATCGAATCCCAGATCTCTGGAAGAACGATATGATAAATGAACATTGTCTGTTATCTAATAATCCACTTTCAAAAGTGTCAGGCCGTGCGCCGGTGCCGTCTTGCCGGCCAGTTTCCTGTCGCCCGAGACCAGGGCCGTCTGGATTGTATCAGAATCCTTGTCGCCCCGTCCTACCTCCAATATCGTACCGACGAGCGAACGCACCATATAACGCAGGAAACCGTTGGCTGAGACGCGGAAGTCGATAAGGTTGGCCTGGGCCCGCGCGTCCCACGATGAATGTACGGAAAAGTCCGTGATGTTGCGCACCTTATTTTCGCCGTCGGACTGTGCCGATGAAAAAGCGGTCCAATCGTGTTCACCCAGAAGGAATCGCGATGCATCCGTCATCGCCGTTAGATCGAGCGGCTTCGATTCGTGAAGTGCGAAGCGGCGCCAAAAAGGCGATATCACCGGAGAGTTTATGACGCGATAAACATACGTTTTCCCGACCGCCGAAAAACGTGCGTGAAATTCGTCGGGTGCCCGCTCAACATTCATGATGCGGATGTCGCGCCATAGATTTCCGTTTATGGCGGAGCGGAGCCTGTCGGGAGTGATCTCGCGGTGCAGATGGACGTTAGCGACCTGGCCCTCAGCATGGACGCCGGCATCGGTTCTACCTGAGCCGTTCACGCCGACCTCGCGGCCCTCGAGGTTCGAGATGACCCGCTGCAGTTCGCCCTGGATCGTCCGGTCATTCTCCTGGATCTGCCATCCGTGGAAATCGGTGCCGTCGTATTGGATAAGAAGTTTGAAGTTGGTCATTCGGTCACGCGTCACTTAAGCGGCGTTCGTCGGGTAGAGCAGTTCGAACCTTTCGCAGCAGACGATCGACCTTTCGTCGAACCCGATCTCGTAAAGCGAGGCTTCCTTTGAGAAATAGGCCCAATGCCCTTCTTGCCAATCCTCCAGGGTCTGGTCACCTTCGCCCTCGTCGAAGGCGAATTGCGGGTCTACCTCGTTGAACGGCAGGTGGCGAATCTCCGTTGTCCTCACGATACAGAGCGGCTCGCCTTCGAAACTCGTAACCACGCTGTAACCACCGTCCTGCGGGGCTTTCTCGGGCTCGAGGTCGTTCACCGCCTTCAGGCTCGCTGTGGCCGTCTTCTTCCCGCTGATAACAAGTTCCGCCAGGTCGTGTGCGGACTCACTGTTGTTGCTGAAATACCACACTTGATAAGACGCAGAAGCATC
>JAJNPX010000267.1 GCA_021155145.1 Acidisarcina sp.
TCCTCTCTACACGCCGCAAAATGCCCGGCCATGGTCTTTCTGAATGCTTTAAGCTTTTTGATCTTTTCGTCCACTTCCGCAAGCTTTGAACTCAGAAGGTCTCTAACTTTAATGCATTCTTCCGCACCGCCGGTCGTCAAAAGCCCTTTTATTTCCTCCAGCGAAAAGCCGAGTTCCTGAGCCTGCTTAATGAATTTGATCTGATCAACAGCTTTCGACGAGAAAACCCGATAGCCACCTCGCGTACGTGGGGCGGATGGCAACAAACTAAGCCGTTCGTAGTAGCGAACAGTATCGACGCTTACGCCAGAATATGTGGCAACTTCTCCGATTTGCAACGAGGAATTTTCCATATTAATGATGTTACACCCTTGAGTTAACTCCAGAGTCAAGATAAAAAGCTCAGCGCTGGAATATCTCACTTTGCTTTAGCCTTCTTTCAGATAAGCTTGTGTGCTGGCACAATTAAGAGGGCTGACTCAAGTACACAGCCTTACATAAGAAATATGGCCTGGATCAATACAATCCCGTTCAAGGAAGCGGATAAGAAACTACGAGAGGCAATTCGAGGACAGCGAGAACTCTATCCGCCCGAGTACGCGACGCCTACGAGCGAGAACGAGGAGTCGATCGTTACGACCCATACGCTGATACCGGATGCACTGTTACACGCATTCTCGACGTTCGGGGCGTTAATGTCCCCGGACCTTCCGCTGTCGCGCAAGGACCACGAAATGATCGCGACCGTCGTTTCGATAAAGAACGATTGTCACTATTGAGTGCAAGCGCACGCAGAGTTGCTGCGTAGAGTCACTAAAGACGATCTTTTGGTTGAGGCGATCCTCAACGAATATAGAGGTGCGCCGATCTCCGAAAAAGAACGCGTAATGCTCGATTATGCGGTTCAGCTTACCGCCGACGCCACAAAGATCGGGCCGGAAACGCTCGAGCAACTAAGATCCTTCGGCTTCGACGACACGGCGATCTTGCAGATAACTTTGATCGCCTCTTGGTTCAACTATATCAACCGGGTCGCGGATGCGTTTGGGATCGGAAGGTGATCGAACGCAAAGCGAAATTCGATCTTACGGTGTGAATACGATCTCCGGCGGCGGGCCCCATGTTTCGATGTCGGTCGCTGCGAGTATCGGATACCTCGATGATATCCCGCCGATCTGCGGTGTTCTATGGGCTAGGATAACCCGAGAAATCGAGGTTTGGCGGATCGCGAACGAACAAAGGAAGCACGGCTCGTGGGTAGAGAAAAGCGTACAGCCGGACAGGTCGTTGCTCCGCGTTACCTTGATCGCTTTTTGTATCACCGTCAACTCCGCATGGGCAAATAGATCCAAGGTTCTATTCTGTTCCCCCGCCGTTGCGATGATCTCGCCATTCTCCGCGATGATCAGACTCCCGACCGCGGTGTCTCCGCGTTCCCTGGCTTCGGTCGCAATCTCGAAACACTTCTCCATCAGCGTCGTAAAGCGGTCCATCATATGCGGTCTCGATCGGCGATCGGATCTTGGATCCGTCCCGTCGGCGACTGGAGCAAACGCTTCGCCTCTTCGATCGTGTAGCGGGGCGTGATGTGCTGGGGACAGTTCCAGTCAAACGCCTCGACGTGAAGAATCATCGCACGCTCTATCTTCGCGGGGTAGTCCGGGATCGCCAATCGCTCGATAAGCTCGGGGGCATCGCCTGCGTTGACGACTTTGATGGTCGCGTAAACTTTCAAGCGGCGGCGATCGGCATAATCCATCAGGATCAAGGCCGCTTTGTCGTTCGCTCTAAGATTGCCGACGCTGACGTACTGCATATTTCCCCGGAAATCGGCATAGCCTAATGTTTTTGCATCCAGAACTCTCAAGAAACCGGCCGGCCCGCCGCGAAACTGGACATAGGGGTAGCCGTTCTCACCCACGGTCGCGATATAGAAGCTATCCCGCGTTGCAATAAAATCTGCTTCGGAGAAAGTTAACTCCGTTCCGCGAGAAGCCTTCTCCATTCGCTCATACTGTCTACGCGAGCCATGTTGTTCCTGTTCATTTTTGACCGACGAAGTGAACGCGATCTCAGCATAATTTCTTGCCATCTCGAAATCCCCTTTTGAATTGAGGCGAAGTTCGCGCCGAACCTCACCTCGATCCATTGAATGTTAAAAGGTCAAAATGTTGTAACCTTCCTCGGTCAAACGTGCCAAACTCGGCAATCCCGAAGTATTCGGAACAGCGTTTTCCGTTATCAATTCCAATCCGCATTCGACTGCACCCTCGCGGGCACCAAATACGTCGGCACAGCCGCAGGAAACGCCGGTCACCTTGTCCTTGACTTCCGCGAACAGTCCGTGTGCGGGATGCTCCGGATCGACCAACTCGTTGGCCCAGCGAGTCCCCGCACCTTGAAAGAGTATTTGAACATCCGCGCCCCGCTGCTTAAAGTCGTAAGCCGCCGCGAGAGCGTTGAATACCCGCCCCAATGATTCCTCAGTACCCGATCTCGGGTCTGAGAAAATAACTATTGCTGCTTTTTGCATATTCGATAATTCTCCTTATTTGATCTTTTGTCTTGCCAAGAACTTGCGGATGTACCCGGCGATCAGGTCCCCATCCTCCTCGAGAGCAAAGTGTCCGGTATTTAAAAGGTGGAATTCGAGATTCTTGAGATCGCGTTTGTAGGGTTCAGCTCCCTCAGCCGGAAAGATATGGTCGTTCTTCCCCCATACGATCAATGTTGGAGGCTGAAACTCGCGAAAGTAGGCCTGCCATTGAGGGTATAGCGGCGGGTTCGAACCGTAAGAGAAGAAGAGCTGAAGCTGGATCTCTTGATTTCCTGGCCGATCCAACAGAGCCTGGTCCAGTGTCCAGATGTTGGGATCGATCCTCTTTTGATCGCGTGTGCCGTGCGTCCACTGCCACTTTGTCGCTTCGACGGTCAAGAACTGACGCAGGGCATCCGTATTGGCCTCGGAGCGATCCTTCCAATAGGCCTTAAGCGGGATCCAGAATTCCCGGAGGCCCTCATCGTAGGCGTTGCCGTTCTGAACGATGAGCGCCTGGACCCGTTCAGGATGCTTCACCGCCAGCCTGTACCCGACGGGAGCTCCGTAGTCCTGGACATAAAGGCTATATTTCGCTAGTCCGATCCGTTCGGTGAACTTTTCGATCACGTCAGCGAGATTGTCGAAGCTGTATTCGAACTCCTCCACCGACGGCATCGAGCTCTGACCGAAGCCGGGATAGTCGGGCGCGATCACGTGATACTTATCGGCAAGCTGGGGGATCAGATTCCGAAACATCTGCGACGACGTCGGAAAACCATGCAATAGAAGAATGGTCGGATTTGACCTGTCGCCCGCCTCACGGTAGAAGATATCGAGACCGTCGATATCGACGACGTTGTATGAAACGACAGGGGCGGGGGCCTGAGGACCTCGTTGAGCGTTCATAAGACCGGCCGAGGCTGCAATGAAAAGCAGCGCCGCCAGTACTGACCTTGTGTAACTTGATTTCATCATTAACTCCGATTTACCTATAATATGTAATATGTACTAACTAGTAAACTAGCAGATAGATAGTTACACAACATTAAATAACTTGTCAAGTGATGATTTACCGGTTAGACTGATTATCCGGGTATGATCATGGAACCAGACCAGTTTTACATCGTCGGAAACAACCTCGCGTTAGATTTCATCAACACGGCGCCCCACGAATTGAGTGCCGAGGTACTTGCTTCGTGGGGAACCGCGGTCGGGTTGGTGGAGCCATCCGCCGCGGGACACTTGGCTCGGCGATGGGTCGATACTGACCTCAAGGAGGTGGCTGCCTTCAGAGAACACCTTAGAGACGTCGTGGCCAAATTGGTGATCTCCAGGAACGTGACAGTCAAGGATATTGAATGGATCAACGCGATACTTCGCGAAAAAGCCGGCTATTCCGAACTCGTAGTGACACCGGAAGGCTTCGTCAAACAGAACAGGATAGAGCTGAAGAGGGCTTTGGACGTGCGCGAGCCTATCGTCGAGGCATTCGTTGACCTTGTCACGTTCGGAAATCTCGACTACATCCGCAAATGCGAACGGCCGGACTGCATCCTCTACTTTTACGATACGACAAAGAACCACAGGCGCCGGTGGTGCAGTATGTCGATATGCGGAAATCGTGCAAAGGTCGCCAAGTTCTACGAGAAGCAAAGATCGAAGACATCGGGTGAGTGATCGCCTGACGCAAGATCTCGGTTGGTTAGTAGCGGCCCGCTCCTAGCCGGAGGCCCGTGCACTGGTGATGATCACGCTTAAGCAACCTCCCGCGTATGGCTATTTAGTTCGGTTCTTTTCCGGCATTTAACCGACCATTGTCACGGCTGCAGCAAGGAAATTTGCGAGATTATGCGACAGTATCGGCAACAGAATGCTGCGGGTTCTCATTGCTATCCACGCCCACACGAACCCACCGATCCCAGTCTGGACAAAGTAGATCGGCTCGAAGCT
>JAJNPX010000288.1 GCA_021155145.1 Acidisarcina sp.
TTCGAAAGAGGACGACGGCTTCCTCATATCTTTTCGCCTGAACGAGGGCGGCTCCGAAGCCGACCGCATGGCTTAGCTCGTTGGGCTCGACCGCGGATGCCCGCTGGCAAAATTCGAGCGCTTTGGCCGGATCGGAGACACGGTAGCCCTGGCAAAGCTTCGAGAGGGCGATCACATCGTTCGGATCACGCTTGAGCCTTTCCAGCAGGATGGCCGGATCGGAGACGTCGTTCGCCTTGATGTTCGCGATCAGGTCCTTTGCGGCCTGATCTGGCGACGCGATGGATTCGAGCAGCGAGAGGGCATCCTGGTTCTTTCCCCGAAGCAGAAGTGTACGGGCCTTCAGGATCTTTGTTTGGCCCGCCGGAGCGCCCTGTGCCTCTAGCTGGCCGACATACTTTTCGGCCAATTCGACGTCGTTCTCGGCGATCGCGACCTCGGCTGAAACGATCTTTGCGGACACGAGGCCCGGATCGGCTTCGAGCGCGCGAGCGGCGCTCGCCCGCGATTCCCCAAAAAGCTTGAGCCTATATTCGACCGCAGCCTTGGCCGACAGGATCTGCGCGGTCGGCCTTGCTTTTCCCGCAAGGACGTTCAGCCTGGCGAGTACGTCGCGCAGGGCCGAGTCGCCGGCGTTCGTGCGAAGCCTAAGGTCTGCCAAAGACGAGAGCGCGATCGAGTTGCCATCGTCGGCCGCCAGAGCCGAATCAAGCAGCTTTTCGGCCTCTTCAAACTTTCCGCGGTCGACGAGCAGCGAGCCGAGGCTTGCCATTGCAAGAGTCCAATCTTCGCGATGGCTCAGAGCACTTCGGTAGGCGGCCTCTGCTTCGTCCATTCGCTTAAGGGCGATGAGGGCGTTCCCGAGCTGAAGCTCCGCCTCGGGAAACTCGTCGATGATCTCGATCGCCTTTTTGTAGAGTCCGACCGCGGCGATCAGATCGCCTTTCTCGTGTGCATCCTGGCCCTTGTTGAAGAACTCGATAGCCTGCTGCGCAGAATCGCCGGATTGTGCCGCGGCGCCCGCGAAGAGCACGGCCATCGATAAGAAGAAGGCCAACAATATCCGGCCGGAGGTCTTTGTCGATGTTGCCCAGGTCAAGGTCATTTTCTGTTGTCTTAGGAGTATATTACGACTCATGCCCGATCGATGATCCACGGCCCTGGGATCTTTCAAATCGTTGTGGTTGCCTTACCCGATTCCGTCAGATAGAATCACGATTTTGTTGCATTTACGGAATCTTCGCTTTTTCCGGCAAATGATCGAAACGCTAAAAAATTCAATTCCTTCCGGGCGTGTGCTCACCTTGTCCGAAAAAGAGCAGGAACTTCGGAGTATGATGCGCGGTTTGGGCCGCGTGTTGGTCGCGTATTCGGGCGGAGTTGACAGCACGCTTCTCGCCGCGGTCGCTGCGGAAGAACTCGGCGACCTTTCGCTGTGTGTCACAGGCATCTCACCCAGCGTTTCGTCCCATCAACGCGAGATCTCTACCGGTACGGCCGCACGCCTTGGCCTGAGGGTGCGAGTGATCGATACGCATGAGACCGCGAATGCTGATTACGCCGCGAACCGCGGTGACCGGTGTTTCTATTGCAAGGACGAGCTTTATTCGCTCCTAAGGGCGGAAGCCGAGAGTTTCGGTACGTCGAATATTGTTGACGGGACGAACGCAGACGACCTTAGCGATCACCGCCCGGGCCGCGCGGCGGCCGAGAGGCATGGCGTGAGGAGTCCACTTGCCGACCTCGGCTTCACCAAGGCCGAGATCAGACAATTGAGCCGTGCGATGGGTTTGCCGACGTGGGAGATGCCATCCAGCCCGTGCCTTTCGTCGCGGATAGCCGTCGGCGTGCCGGTCACGATCGAACGTCTGGGCCGTGTCGAACGTGCGGAGGCATTCCTTCGCGGGCTAGGGTTTCGCGAGTTTCGGGTCAGACTTCATACGGACCTTGCCCGGATCGAGGTCGCGCGTGACGAGATGGACCGGTTTTTGGACCGGCAATTGATCGACAGCGTCGAAAAAGAGTTTAGAAAGATCGGCTTCAAGTTCGTGACACTTGACCTGCAGGGGTTTCGGTCGGGCTCGTTGAACTCCGATGGATCGATCGTCAATATAGAAAAGTCGTAATTTGGAGAATTTATAGAAATGGCTAATCCAATGGCTGATGAAATGCGGCGCTTTAAGGGGAGCGACGAAAAGAATCCCTTTGAAGCAATGAGCGAGCGGTTTGACCGCGCCGCCCAGATCCTGGGCCTTGACCCTGACCTGTATGCGGTCCTACGTGTTCCTAGCCGCGAGATCAAGGTCTACATCCCCGTAAAGATGGACACCGGGCATATACAGGTTTTTGAAGGGTTTCGGGTTCAGCACAACTTTGCACGCGGTCCGGCAAAGGGCGGCATCCGCTACGCCCCGGACGTCTCGCTCGATGAAGTAAAGGCCCTATCGGCGTGGATGACCTGGAAATGCGCGGTCGTCAACGTGCCATTTGGCGGAGGCAAGGGCGGCATCATTTGCAACCCGACACAAATGTCAGAGGGCGAACTTGAGCGCCTGACACGCAGATATACGGCAGAGCTTATCGATTTTATCGGGCCTGACAAGGATGTGCCGGCACCCGATATGAATACGAACGAGCAGACGATGGCATGGATAATGGACACGTTCTCAATGCATGCCCGCCACACGGTGACGGCGGTGGTGACGGGTAAACCGGTCGCGCTCGGCGGTTCGCTCGGCCGGCGCGAGGCGACGGGGCGGGGTGTCCTGATAACCGTGAACGAGGCGATCAAGAGGTTTGGGCTGACGCCCGAGC
>JAJNPX010000309.1 GCA_021155145.1 Acidisarcina sp.
TACAACGCAGCGATCGGGTTCATCGCAGCTGCGTCTTTGCTTTGCATCAAGGCCATTTTTGCGTTTTGATCTATGAGTCTGAAACATAAAGTCCTCCTGACCATTGCAATCCTGACGATCTCGGTCGTCGCCGTGAGGTCGCAGCCCTCGGTCCCCTTTAACGAGGGTGAGACGCTCAAGTACGAGGGCAAGGTCAGCAAATTCATCCCGGGGATCGCGGTCGCGGACCTTGTTTTCACGATTGACCGAGCGGAGGACGACGACTACCTGATAAAGGCCGAGGCTCGGTCAAAGGGCACGCTGCTGAAGCTCTTCCGATTCTCATTTCTACAGAGGCTCGAATCGACCATCGATGAGACCTCGTTCCGCGTGACCAAAACGGTCAAGCACGACGTCCAGAAAGATCGGGTAAGAAATAGCGAGGCCCTTTTCGATTACGGCGAAAAGCGCGTCACCTATACCGAGACCGACCCGAAAGATCCGATGAAGCCGCCCCGACGCATCGCATCTGAGATCGACGGCACCACGCATGACCTGGTCTCCGGGATCTATAGTTTGCGGATGCTTCCGCTCGCGGTCGGAAAGCGATTCAATATAAGTATCAGCGATTCGGGGCTCGTCTATGACGTGCCTGTGCGGGTTACCGCGCGCGAGATGCAAAAGACCGAGATCGGCCGGGTTATGTGTTTTCGCGTCGAGCCCGATATTTTTGGCGAGGGCAGACTTATCGAAGGCAAAGGAAAGATGGTCATCTGGATCACGGACGACGCCCGCCGTATACCGGTCCGCTCAAAGGTCAACGCATCGATCGGCAAGATCGAGATCAAGATACAGTCGATCTCGAATTCGCGCACCGCCGTCGAACAAACAGCCAAGAATAATAATTAGCAATACTTGTAAGTTCAGCCAAAAGAACGCATAATTTCCTTTTATTTTGCGAAAGGAAACGGGATCTATGGTCGAACGAGAAGCGGAAATTGGAACGAGCGGGCTGCACCCTGTATCGTCAGGGGCGCTTGTGCGCTCGGACGAGGAGATGGCAAAGATAGCCGAGCGCATCGCGGCTGCCCTCGACGAAGACCCGCCGGCGGTCGCTGAAGCAGATCTTTCGCCGGCTTTTAAGGAGCTTCGTGAACCGAAACTCCCGCATCTCGGCCGTGAAAACAGGGCGCGGCTGCAGATGCAGACGCCGACCAGGATCTACTTTTACTGGTCGATGAAGAACAACCCGTTTCAGGTATTGAACCGGGCATTCGGCGACAACCGTGGAAGTTATACTCTCGTTCTCAAGCTCGTAAATTTGTCGCGCGACCGTGAGGAGATCCACGTAGCGGACGCGGAAGGTAACTGGTGGTTCGACGTAGATCCCGATACATCGTATCGGGCCGAGATAGGGTTCTATGCTCCGAATCGGCCATACTTCAGGGCCCTTTATTCGAACACGGTCACGACCCCGAGAAGAACGCCGAGCCCGCGGGCGGCGACAGACGCAGATTGGAAAGTGACGGCCGAAAGCTTTGCACGCACGCTTGATGTCTCCGGTTTCAAGCGGGATGCGATCGACGTGTATCTCGCCGGCGACGACGCTGCCGCGGCTGACGATGCCGCCCGCGAAGCGTTCAGGGAGTTCGTCGGGCCTGATATCGACTTCAAGGGGTTTACGGCTGAAGAACTGCGTTATGCACTTTCGGCGCTGGCTTCGGGAGTGACCCTCGAAGAGCTTCGTTGGAAGATAGGTGCTACATTGTTCTCGCTGCTTCAGGCGAATTTGCACAGGTTGTCGAGCGAGGCCGCGATGGCCGCACTCAGGCAACATCTGGACCTCGAGGATGGCGAGGAGATCGAGGAAGAACAGCTTTCTGCGGTCTACGGCGCGAGCCTGGTCCATTTCCCGAAGACGATCCGGCGAAAGACCCGAGCCGAACGGCTTTCAGAACTTGGGCTTCCTGTAAGTTCCCATAGCTTGCTTAAGCATTAGCTGCCGCCCGCTATTTGGCGGTGATGCATCGAAGGCCGTAGAAGCTGCCGTCTCGCCGCCGGCCACTGAACTTCCTTATGCCCGTAGGATATTTCAGCCTGATACTTCACGCCCACCTGCCCTTTGTCAGGCATCCCGAATACCCGGAATTTTTGGAAGAGGATTGGCTTTACGAGGCGATAACCGAGGTCTATCTTCCGATCATTTTTATCCTGCAGAATCTTCACGAGGCGGGTACGCGTCCGCGGCTTGCGATGAACGTCTCTCCGCCCTTGTGCGAGATGCTTGCAGATCCGCTGCTGCAAACGCGCTACACCAGGCACATTGAGAACCTTCTGGATCTCGCTCGAAAAGAATTAGCCCGGACCAGAGCCGAAGCCCCCGAATTCGAGCCCGCCGCAAAGATGTATGTCGACAATCTCTCGGCCTCGCTCGATCTCTGGAACGACCGGTACGGCCGCAACCTGATCAATGCGTTCAGGGAATTGCAGGACGAAGGCGTGCTCGAGATCATAACCTGCTGTGCCACACACGGCTTTATGCCGCTGATCTCGACGGTGGAATCGCGACGCGCGCAAGTTTCGGTCGCGGTGCAAAATTATAAGAAGCATTTTGGACGGCATCCACGCGGGATCTGGCTGGCCGAGTGCGCTTACGAACCCGGCGTCGAGGATCTGTTAAAGGACCACGGGATCGAGTATTTTATTGCTGATACACATGCCATTCTGTATGGCGATCCGCGGCCGCGATACGGCGTGCATGCACCCATCGTTTGCCCGAACGGCGTCGCCGTTTTTGCGCGTGATGTCGAAACGAGCCAGCAGGTCTGGTCGGCGGAGATAGGCTACCCCGGAAACGACCTGTATCGTGAATTTTACCGCGACATCGGCTGGGATGCCCCGATGGACTATCTGGAGCCGCACCTGCACGCTGACAAAACTCGTCGCCACCTCGGGCTCAAGTATCACCGCATTACGGGAAAGGACGTTCCGCAGAATCAAAAGAAGCCTTATCGCCCGGATCTCGCACGCGAAAAGGCGGCCGAGAATGCGATGCATTTCATAGGCGAGCGGATCAAACAGGCGTATCAGCTTCGCGAGAACTTCGGAGGGCACCCGCCGCTTGTGGTCTCTCCGTACGATGCCGAACTCTTTGGACACTGGTGGTTCGAGGGGCCTCAATTTGTCGACTTTTTCTTTCGAAAGCTTCACTACGACCAATCGGAGATCGAGGCCATAACCCCCGGCGATCTTCTCGATTCGGGACTTCCGATCCAGATCCAGCAGCCGACCGCGTCGTCGTGGGGCGAGGCTGGCTATTTCAAGGTCTGGCTCAACGAAGGCAACTCCTGGATGTATCCATATCAACATGACGCCGAGCGGAGAATGACCGAGTACGCGAACCGCTACGCCGGTACCGCCGAGGGCGGGAATGCTCTTTCTTATCGCATCCTCGATCAAATGGCGCGTGAGCTGTTGCTCGCGCAGAGTTCTGATTGGGCCTTTCAGATCTACCAGGGAACCACCGTTGAATACTCGTCCCGGCGGTTTCAGTCGCACATACACCGTTTTAACCTATTGGCCGAAATGCTCGATATGGCCGCCGCCTCCGGCGAGATCCCTGCCGAAAAGCTCGAATTGCTCGAAGAGATCGAAAAGCGCGACACGATCTTCCAGGAGATCGATTTCCGTGTTTATTCAAGCACCGCCGGTAGCTAGCATCTAACTTCAAATAGACAGGGTTTCCCTTACACTCGAGAGTCCGCCTTATGGCAGGCCGGGATTTTTTGGTAGGATTAGTTTTTTCGCAATGAGCAGCCCCGAACCCAACAAGATCATCTTTTCGATGGTCAAGGTCAGCAAATTCTACGATAAGAAGCCTGTTCTAAAAGACATCTTTCTATCGTTCTTTTACGGCGCCAAGATCGGCGTACTCGGCTTGAATGGTGCCGGCAAATCCAGCCTGCTGCGGATCATCGCCGGAACCGACAAAGAGTTCAACGGCGAGGTGGTCTTCTCGAAAGGCTATTCGGTGGGCTACCTCGAGCAGGAGCCGAAGTTGGACGAAACGAAGACCGTCCAGCAGATCGTCGAAGAAGGCGCCCAAGAGACCGTCAACCTTCTCAAAGAGTTTGAGGAGATCAACGCGAAGTTCGCCGAACCGATGGACGACGACGCGATGAATGCGCTTATCGAACGTCAGGGCGCCGTTCAGGAAAAGCTCGATGCTGCTGACGCGTGGGACCTCGATTCGCGGCTCGAAATGGCGATGGACGCTCTACGATGTCCGCCGGCCGATACGCCGATCAAGAACTTGAGCGGAGGCGAGAAGAGGCGCGTGGCGCTTTGCCGCCTTCTGCTGCAAAAGCCGGACATTCTCCTGCTCGACGAGCCTACAAATCACCTCGACGCCGAGACGGTGAGCTGGCTCGAACAACACCTGCAAAAGTATCAGGGCACGATCATCGCCGTAACCCACGACCGTTATTTTCTGGATAATATCGCCGGCTGGATACTCGAACTCGACCGCGGCGAGGGCATTCCGTATCAGGGTAATTACTCTTCGTGGCTGGAACAGAAACAGGCGCGGCTTGCACAGGAACAGAAAACAGAAGACAAACGTCAGAAGACCCTGCAACGCGAACTCGAATGGATCAGGATGTCGCCCAAGGGCCGTCATGCAAAGTCGAAGGCCCGCATCAGCGACTACGAAAAACTCGTCGCGACCGAATCAGAGAAACACAGCGAAGAGCTTGAGATCTTCATTCCGCCCGGCGAACGGCTTGGCGACACGGTGATCGAGGCCCAAGGAGTTTCGAAGGCATACGGCGACAAGCTCCTATTTGAGAACCTCGAATTCTCGCTTCCGCCCGGCGGCATCGTCGGCGTGATCGGCCCGAATGGAGCAGGCAAGACGACGCTCTTTCGGCTGATCACCGGCCAGGAAACGCCCGATTCCGGCACGTTCAAGGTCGGCCCCACGGTAAAGCTCGGCTACGTCGATCAGTCGCGTGACAGCCTCAATGACGACAAGACCGTCTGGGATGAGATAAGCGACGGCCTCGATGTTATCCAGCTTGGGAAACGCGAAGTGAACTCGCGGGCCTACGTTTCACGGTTCAATTTCTCGGGCAGCGATCAGCAGAAGCGTGTCGGCCAGCTTTCGGGCGGCGAGCGCAATCGCGTCCATTTGGCTAAGATGCTCAAGTCCGGCGCGAATGTTATCCTCCTGGACGAGCCCACAAACGACCTCGATGTGAACACGATGCGTGCCCTCGAAGAAGCCCTGGAAAACTTTGCGGGCTGTGCCGTCGTAATAAGCCATGATCGATGGTTCCTCGACCGTATCGCGACCCACATTCTCGCGTTCGAGGGCGACAGCAATGTCGAGTATTTCGACGGAAATTACAGCGAGTATGAGGCCGATAGGAAGCGTCGCCTCGGCGTCGATGCGGACCAACCCCACCGCATCAAGTATCGCAGCCTTACGAGAGCGTAAATTGCCCTCGATCCAATAAGAACATATAACTGGACAGACGTTTGAGTTTCCGGCCTTTATTATGATCGTTCGCGCAAAAGATATAGCCGTACTCACAGCTATTGCCTTTCTTTTGACTTTGGCGTCCTGCGGGGCGCAACAGGAGCCTGCCGTCTCGGCCGAGCCGATCCCGTCGCCGGAACCAACCGCTGCGTTCGTAGAGGAGCCCCAGCCATCGCCAGCCATTCCGAACCTACAATCCGAACTGCTTGACGACCGCGGAAAGACGAGCCATTCGCCCCTGGTC
>JAJNPX010000318.1 GCA_021155145.1 Acidisarcina sp.
AATGTCGAACGCCGTGCCATGATCGACGGAGGTTCGGATCAGCGGTAATCCGAGCGTAACGTTCACCGACGATCCGAACGACAAGCACTTGACGGCTATCGTAGCCTGATCGTGGTAACACGCGACCACAAGGTCGAACTCTCCCCGAAAGCCGCGCAAGAAGATCGTGTCGGGTGAATACGGCCCGGAGACGTCAATTCCCTTTCTTCTGCACTCGGCGATCGACGGTTCGATCTCGGCAGCTTCCTCGGTGCCGAACATCCCGCCCTCGGAGGCGTGGGGATTCAGTCCCGCGATCGCGATCCTGGGCCGCTTCCCGACAAATCTCGGAAGCTCGCGATCACAGAACTCGATAAGCTCACTAAGGGCTGCCGTTCTCACCCTTTCGATAGCATCCCTCAGCGACAAATGTGTGGAAAGCAAGACGACCCGCAGCTTTCCCGCGAAAAAGCTCATTGCGAACTCGCTCGTTTCCGTAAGAGCCGCCAGAAACTCGGTGTGGCCGGGAAATTCATAGCCGCCAAGCCGAAGTGCGTTCTTGCTAATTGGCGCTGTTGCGATCGCATCGACCGATCCGTCACGCCAAAGGGCCACCGCCTTTTCGATATTTTTTGCCGCCGATCGCCCGGTCTCGGAGGTTTCGCTGCCGAACGTGACCGGCACCGATAGTTCTGAAAGACCGACCAGGTCAACCGTTCCGGCCACCGCAGGCTGCTCTTGGTCAAAGTCACGAAAGTTCAGCGGAATGCCGAGTTTCCGTGCGGTCCACTCCAAATTGTCTCGGTCGCCGATCACTACAGGCCGGCAGTGTCGCCCGATCTCATCATCGCAGACCGACTTTAATACTACCTCTGGGCCGATGCCCGCCGGGTCACCCGCGGTGATGCCTATGATCGGCAGATCGGCGGCCCCATATCGATCCAACTTGTTCATCCGACTCCGAACTTACAATAGAAGAGCCCCCGCGAGCAATCCACCCGTGGAGGCTAAACGAACGAACAGATCGAGGTCAATCAGCTTGCCGGCGGATAAACGTCGGAACGTTAAGATCCTCCGACGGGTTATCCTGCGGTATGAAGATCGGAGCACCGTTCACGACTTGCTGGGTCTCGTAGGCAATTGGCCGCGGCTGCATCGACTGGACCGCACTGTCAAAGCCGGTTGCGATCACGGTCACCTTGATCTCATCGTGCATGTCCTCGCGGATCACGCTGCCCCAGATGATGTCAGCGTTCTCGTCTGCCTCCGCCTCGATCATTCCGATTGCATCCTCTATCTCCCCGAGCGGCATGTGGGGCCCGCCGGTCACATTGATCAGCGCGGCCTTGGCACCCGATATCGAATTCTCCTCGAGCAGTTTGTAATCAAGGGCCGAACGCATCGCCTGCGAAGCACCGTTCTCGCCCCGGCCGCTGCCGACGCCCATCAACGCAACGCCACGGCCCGTCATCACTGTCCGGACGTCTGCAAAGTCGAGATTGATGATGCCGGGCGTCGTGATCAGGTCGGTTATGCCCTGCACGGCCTGCAGAAGGATATCGTCGGCACGGCGAAACGCATCGACCAGGGTGATCTTTTCCTCGACCTCTCGCAGCTTCGAATTTGGGATCGTAATGATCGTGTCGACGCAGCCTCTAAGCTCCGCCAGGCCCTTTTCGGCCTGCTGCATTCGCTTCTTTCCCTCGACCAGGAAGGGCTTCGTCACAACCGCTACGGTCAATGCTCCGAGTTCGATAGCAAGCGATGCCACGACGGGCGCCGCACCCGTGCCGGTGCCGCCGCCAAGGCCCGCGGTGACAAACACCATGTCTGAGCCTTCGAGCACATCGAGCAGCTTCTCATGATCTTCGAGCGCGGCGTCGCGTCCGACCTCCGGATTGGATCCGGCACCGAGTCCGCGTGTCGAACGCCCGCCAAGCTGGATCTTCATCGGTGCTTTCGATGCATTCAGTGCCTGCAGATCCGTATTCGCAACGATAAATTCGACGCCGTTAATTCCGGCATCTATCATGCGGTTAACGGCATTTCCGCCGCCGCCGCCAACACCTATCACCTTGATACGAGCACCGGTGATCGGTGGCTCATCAAGAAACATTTTAATTGCGCCGTTGTTCATTTTAAGACCTTCCGCCTAATGGCTAAACCGCTTTCCGCTTTCGCAAAAAAGCAAAATATTCGTGTCCGGCTTGATCTGTTGAAGATTTTTCAGGTTCAACTATATATTGTGCTGACGGACAAACAGCATACAACGATTAGTGGTAAAAATCTAGTGCGTGAGGCGATTTTTACCGAAATCTTTCGCGAAAATTTTCAAACCACGCTGCGACCTTCTTTGACTTCGACCTTCCGTGCGAATGCAGGTCGCGGATCTGGGACCGAACGGATGCGAGTGCCAGGCCGCAAGCGACGGCCCACGCCGGGCTCTGCACTTCGCCGGCAAGCCCGCCAAAATAATTCTCCTCGATAAAGCCGAGCCGCGTCGGGGCATCGAAGACCTGTTCCGCGATCTCGACCATTCCCCTCGCGAGCGAACCTCCGCCTGTTAAAACGACCCCGCTCGGGATCGATGAACGCGTCTTCGCGATCTCATGTGCGACGTGCTGCAATAGTTCAACCGCACGCGGCTGCATGATGTCGCACAGGATCTCTTTGGAGAGGCGGCGCGATTCGCTTCGTCCGACCGGGACGATCTCGATCACCTGCTGGCGTTCTTCGTCGCCCATCAGAAATCCTGCGACACATCCGTAATCCTGCTTTATCTTGTTGGCTTCCTGGATCGAAACGCGGAGCCCGACGGCGATATCCTTGGTGAAATGAAGGCTCCCGAACGGGAAGACGGCCGTGTGCTGAACAGCGCCGCGGCCAAAGACCATTACGCTTGTGATCTCGGAGCCAAGGTTCACGAGAGCACATCCGTACTCCTTGTCGTCATCGGTTAGCGTACTCTCGGCGGCCGCAAGCGGTTCGAGCATCATCCTTTCGACGGATAGGCCGGCGCGCTTTACGGCCTTATCCAGGTTTTGCCGCCCGGCACTCGGACCGATGACGATATGGACCAGCGATTCAAGCCGTGCTCCGCTCATTCCGACCGGTTCCGTTATACCGTCCTGCCCGTCAATAATGAATTCCTGCGGCAGACGGCTAAATATCTCCCATCCCGCGGGCAACTGCATCGCGCTCGCCGATTCTACCGCACGCGAAACGTCATCCTCCGTGATCTCGCGGCCGGCACCCGCGACAGCCACCACGCCCGCCTTGTTCTCGCCGCGAAAGTGTTCGCCCGAAAGGTTGACCATCGCCGCCTCGGCCTCGAGCCCGGATACGCGCTCCGCCTCGCCTACTGCACGCCTGATCGATTCGCTCACCGCCTCGGCGCTCGTGACAATTCCGCGCCGAAGGCCACGCGACTCGGCTTCGCCGATCCCGACGATGTTCATCTTGCCGTTCTCCGCGGCCTCGCCGATGACACATCTGACCCGGCTGCTGCCGATATCCAATCCGATCGCATTAATTTCCCGACTCATATACTTCCTAACGCTGCTGCTGTTTACGCGGGACCAGGACCATATTCGGACCGATCAAGTCAACGCCTTCGAACATATTCCCCTTGCCTACGATTGCCTTGATGCCGTCGGCGAGCTGCTTTCCAAAATTGTCGCGGCCGAGCATGATCGTGACCGGAAGCCCTGAATCCTCGAGCGTCGCCTTCGGCTCCCGCAGGTCTGTAAGGTCGACGAGCCTTACGCGGGATGCAAGGTCATAATCTTTCCACTCCGACAGCATCTTGCGATAAGTCTTAAGCCTCTCAAGATTTTCTTTCTGAGCCTTCTCACTTTTCGCATCATCCCAGCCAAGCATTGCAAAGGGTATCCGTTTCTCATTAGCATCGGCCGGAGCCAGAATGACACCCTCCTCATCGGCATAATGATCGCCGCCTGCCATCCTCACTATCGCAACGGGAATTCGTTCGACCACGGCCGCATTGATGCCGTTGGGCAGGCTGCGGGAGACGGCTGCTGTCTTTACGAATGTGACCCGTTCGATCTTTTGCTTTATTTCAAGCAGATCGGCGTTCCACACACCCGTCGGCTCTGCGTTCGCCTTTATGATCTTCTCGATGTCGGCC
>JAJNPX010000329.1 GCA_021155145.1 Acidisarcina sp.
GACATTCCTGTCCGCAGCCTCGATGAAGCGGACAGGAATGTCCGCGTTCCGTTGCGCGGGATAATGCACTGCTTTGGCGGTACGCCGGCGATGGCCGAGGCGTTGATGCCGCTTGGTTTTTTGATCTCGTTCGCGGGGAACGTGACCTTCAAGAAAGCGGAAAATCTTCGAGACGCGGCCCGAGTTGTGCCGCTGGATAGATTGCTGGTCGAGACCGATTGCCCCTTCCTCACGCCGATCCCGTTACGCGGAAAGAGAAACGAACCCGCGTACGTCGAGCACACGGCACGCTTCCTGGCGGAGCTTTATGGCGTCTCTTACGAGACCCTTGCCAAACAAACTACGCAAAACTTTCTCGACTTCTTCGGGCTGAAACTGCCGACGAACTAGCACGAATCGCACTAATACGATCTCGATTCGTGTAATTCGCGTTAATTCGTGGCAAAATCTGCGTTATGGCAAAGGAAAATTCATTCGATATCGTATCCAAGACTGATTACGCCGAGGTCACGAACGCACTAAATCAGACGTCAAAAGAGATCTCGCAGCGGTTCGATTTCAAGGGCAGCAAAGCGACGGTCGAACTCCAGCAAAAGGACCTGATGCTCGCCGCCGAAGACGAGACAAAGCTCCGAAATATGAACGACATCCTGCAGAGCAAGCTCGTGAAACGAGGCATTTCCCTAAAAGCTCTCGATTATCAGAAGATCGAGCCTGCAGCCGGTGGCACGGTCCGCCAGCTCGTAAAGGTGCAGCAGGGGATCCCGACCGATAAAGCAAAAGAGGTCGTAAAATTCATCAAGGATGGCAAGTACAAGGTCCAGGCATCGATCCAGGGCGAGACCGTACGCGTTTCGGGCAAGGACCGCGACACGCTGCAGGAAGTTATCTCCGCACTAAAAGGTAAAGACTTCGGCATCGATATGCAGTTCGATAATTATAGGAGTAATTGAAAGGAAACCGCGAAACACACTAAAGACGCGAAAGTGCATCTTATATGGCCGATTTGGTATTGAAGGAGGAAGCGTACGCAATTATCGGGGCTTGTTTTGAAGTTTATAAAGACAAAGGTTGTGGGTTTGTGGAACCGGTCTACCAGGAGTGTCTGGCAATCGAATTTGAGCATAGAGGAATACCATTTTCCGCAGAATCTCAGCTGGAATTGTATTATCGTGGCCGGAAGCTATCTCATTTTTACAAGCCAGATTTCATTTGCTTTGGGAAAATCGTAGTGGAGGTCAAAGCCGTCTCAAAGTTGGTGGCCGAGCATCGGGCCCAAACAATGAACTATCTTAAAGGAACAGGACATCCCCTTGGCTTGTTGGTAAATTTTGGACACTTTCCTGGAATCGAGCACGAACGCATCGTGTCTACAACTAGCGTAAGATTGAAGGCCTAAGCGATCGTGGTTCGGACATGATCGAACAATTTAGCGTGTTTCGCGTGTTTGGCGGTTTTTAATGATAATGCAGACATTTGCCTCAGCAAAAAAAGAGTTACTGCCGAACCAGGCGGCCCGAAAAATCTTCGGGCTGATCAAGGATGAAATGTCTCTGGTCGAGGCTGAGTTTGAACGTCAGGCACGTTCGAATATTCAGGTCATCGACTATTTGGGAGATTATTTGCGTTCGTCCGGAGGCAAACGCGTGCGCCCGGCGCTCGTGATACTGGCGAATTACGCCATCGGGGGCAAGGGCGATTCCGACAACGTCATTCGTCTTGCGACGGTGATGGAGATGCTGCATACGGCCACGCTCGTACACGACGACATCATCGACAATGCCGACATCCGGCGCAGCCGGACGACGATCAATGCAAAGTTCGGAAATCACGCTGCCGTCCTTATGGGCGACTGGCTATATATGTCCGCGTTCGAGGCGTCGCTAAGAGAGCGGTCTCTTGAGATCCTCGATATCCTCACCCGTCTGACCCGCAAGATGACCGAGGGAGAATTGATACAGCTGACGACCGTCGGCGACATAAAGATCACCGAGCAGCGATACTTCGATATTCTCGAACGCAAGACCGCGTTTCTCTTTTCCGGCTGCTGCGAGATCGGAGCAATACTCGGCCCCGCCACGCGGGAAGCTCAAAATGCGATGCGCGAATATGGCATGAACCTCGGTATCGCGTTTCAGTTGGCCGACGATCTGCTCGATTTTACCTCCGATGAAAAGAGCCTCGGAAAGGCCGCATCCGCCGACCTTCTCGAGGGAAAACTCACGCTTCCGCTCATCAAACTGATCGCGGTCGAACCTGCCGTCAGGTCGGAACTGGAAGAAATAATGCTTAAGGGCGAGTATTCCGGAGATTTTCGGGAGCGCCTAATGCAAAAGCTTAATCACCGAGGTATCCTCAGTGAAGTGCGTGCAATCGCAAACAGTTACGCCGCCGCCGCGAGAAAATCTCTTGAAATTTTAAGCAGAAGCGCGTATCGTGAAGCCTTGGACGAGATTCCAAATTTCGTCATCGACCGGAATAATTGAGCGCTCAAATCGAACCCACGGAATTGCTCAGCACCTTAATCTCTTTATTCTCAGTATGTTAGACGCAGAACTTATAGCAACACTTGAGAAAAGTCTTCAGGAGACGCGCAATGCCCAACTGCGTTTAATGGGGCGACTTCGCGAGGTCGAGCACGAATCCGGGCGTCTTCGCGAGGAGATCCAGGCCCTCGAGAACAGCGCTTCGCAGACCGAATCGGCCATCGATGGACTCCTTGTCGCGATGCGGTCGGGAACCAAGTCGTTTGGCGCGATCAAGTCGATGAGCATCGAGGACGTGGTAGATCCAAGCCCGGTAAAAGGTGGATTGGCGGAGAGAAGGGCCGCCTCGCCGCCGCCGGTCTATGTTCCCAATAAAACGGGAACCGTCGCCTATTTCAGCCAGCGACGGGGCGTTCCCTCGCGAGGGAATAATATCGAGGCCGTCAGCAACCGTTTCGCCGACCGCATGATCACACAGGCCTGCACACTTTTGCTCCGCGAGGCCGGCGAACCTCTTCACGTAAACGAACTCTACAATCTGCTGGTGGCGGGTGGAATGGAGTTCAAGGGAAACAATCCGACGATCTCCGTGGCCGTTTCGTTGAACCGAAATCGCCGTTTCCGAAAAGTCGGCCCCGGCACCTTCGATCTGGTCATGCGAGATGCTTCCCGTGCAGCGTCGTGACCCTTTATTGGTCGCTCGGCCAGAATTTTAGTGTAATTGAACGCGATCGGATGATATCATCGGTCGCGTTGTGTTTTTCCGGACTCGCGCCTTTTTGAATCCATGAAACGTGATCTATTTATCTCCGCTCTTTTGTTGTCTTTGCTTTTGGCTTTGGCGCCGGCGGCGGCCGGCCAAAAGGTGCGTCTGCGGAGCAAGATAACTCCCGAATGCGGTAGTTCATCCAACCTGAAGTTTGCCGATATCTGGGCCGACGGGAATATCGCGGTGATGGGAAGCTACTCCTGCCGCGGCGCCTTCATTTTCGACGTTTCGGACCCCGATCGGCCGACGCTTGCGAACTGGTACGATCCGTCGCCGACACAGGCATTTCTCGAGGCCATCGTGATCGGCAACCGTGCCTACTTCGGAAGCGGCGGACCTACGCCCAGCGGAACGGCATCTGCCGGCGACGGTGTCCACATAGTAGATGTTTCGGACCCGACGCAGCCCCAGCTTCTGGGAAAGGTGAACTCAACGTCGGGCGGCGGATTTAACGGCATCCACGAAATGGTCGTCTTTGATCAGGGCGGGCAGAGATTCCTTGTGGAGAATTTCAACAGCTTTGCAACGAAGATCCTTAAGGTCATCAATGTGACCGATCCTGCGAACCCCGTATTTGTCCGCGATATCTCGCCGACAGAGATCAGCTGGGTACACGCGATGCACATACGTGGCAATAAAATGTACACCTCGGGCTGGGGAACCTCGTCGGTCCGCGGCCGCACCGAGATATACGATATTTCGAACATAGCGACACAGGCCCCCGCGTTATTGGGCTATATCGAGGATCCAAGTTCATCGCTGTCAAATGGCAACAACATGCACAGCAGCTGGACAAGCGAGGACGGAAATTACTTGTACAGTGCTCGCGAGGTCACCAACAGCAACGGCCCTTCGCCCGGCGATGTTCGGGTCTATGATGTCAGCGATCCCTCGACGCCGCTCCTGGTCGATCGGGTCACGATGGCGGATCTCGGCCTGAATGCCGTCACACCTCACAACCCGGTCGTGATGGGAAGCAAGCTCTATGTTTCATGGTATCAGGCGGGAATTCAGGTCTTCGACATCACAAAGCCTGCCGACCTTGTGCGGATCGGGCAATACGACACTTTTTCGCCGGCATTTCTTGGACGGAATGAGAAAGCGTCCCTCTCCGATGAGCCATGGGACCTTATCTGCGGACGCGACAATCTGCAGAACGCGCTTCCGACCACATATAACGGTACATGGGCGGTTTTCCCGTTCCTCGGTGAGGACAAGGTGCTGATCGGGGAGATGAACGAGGGCCTGCTCATCGTCGATGTCACCGGGACTTCGCGGCTTCCAAAGAACACGATCGCCGATTTCGATGGTGATGGAAAGACGGACGTGTCGGCGTACCGACCCGACTCGGGCACCTGGTACGTTCAGCGCAGCTCAGATATGCAGACCGAGGCTCGGCCGTGGGGCGTGCCGACCGATCAGATCGTCGCGGGCGACTATGACGGGGATGGAAAGGCGGACCATGCGGTCTTTCGCGAATCGAACGGCTACTGGTACATCTTTAACAGCACGGGATCGATCTCTTACATTTATTGGGGCGAGCCCGGTGATATTCCGGTTCCGGCCGACTACGATGCCGACGGCCGAACGGACGTCGCGGTGTACCGGCCATCGACAGGCATCTGGTACATCTGGCAGAGTACGCTTGGATTCAAGTTCATATACTGGGGAGCCTCGATCGACAAACCCGTCGCGGGTGACTTCGACGGCGACGGTAAGGCCGACACCGCCGTGTTCAGACCGACCGAGGGCGTCTGGTACGTTTACCCGAGTTCGTCGAGCATCCCGCTGTTTATCTCGTTCGGAGCACCGGGAGACATACCGGTTTCCGCCGATTTTACCGGCGATGGGCAGACCGACTTCTGCGTATATCGTCCCTCGAACGGTTACTGGTACGTTTTCGATATGACGGGGCCGCGATATATCTATCAGGCGTGGGGCGTGGCTGAGGACATTCCCGTACCGGGCGACTACGATCGAGACGGAAAAGCCGATTTCACTGTTTATCGCCCGAGCGACAAGGTCTGGTATCGGATCAACAGCTCTAACGGCACCTTCGATTTCCGATTCTTTGGCGAACCCGGTGATGTGCCGGTACCGACGTCGAATTATCCCCGGTAGCAAGCGGCGGCCAAAGTTCAGCGCAGGCATCGGCCCGAAGTCATTTGAGTAACTTGACTTCGGGCTTTTTGCTCCTATTATTGCACTATGAAATTGAGGCTTACGATCACGAGCGGAACACTCGAAGGGCAGACGTTCGATCTCGAAACGGGATTTTTGTCTGTCGGACGAAGCGAGACGTGCAGCGTACGATTCGATCCGAAAGCGGAGCGGATCGCGTCAAAACAGCACGCCTTCATCGAGGCGAGATCGGACGGCTTCTATATTCGCGATAATGCGAGCACCAACGGCACACTGGTGAACGGAAGCCGGGTCGAGACGGTCAAACTCAACCCCGGCGATACGATCCAATTTGGGCGGAACGGTACGACCGCCAAAGTATCGATCGACACGCCGGTCACGGCACCGGCGATCCCGGCCGAGGAATTCAGGCAGATCCAGATAGATCAGTTCGCACAGGCCGCCGAGCAGGCGCAGATGTCCGTGCCTACAAAGAGCATCCAGCAATCGCTCTCCAGCCTCGGCCTTGGAAATCTTGAACAGCCGCTAAATCCGCCGCCGAGCCGGACCGGGCTGTTTGTCGGTGTCGGTATCGGGACGCTTCTTTTCGTGCTGCTTGGGCTTCTCGTCGCCGCTCTGTTCGTGATGCTGCTCCAGCCGATACCCGCCATTTTAGCGACGGTGATCGCGTTCACCCCGGCGGTTCTTTACATCCTTCCGCTGATGGGCCTCGACCGATATGACCCCGAGCCGTTCTGGCTTCTGGCGTTCTCCTTTGGATGGGGAGCCATCGTCGCGGTACTCGTTTCGTTCGTCGGCAATATGCTTTTCGGGTTTGTCGCATACGTCGGAACAGGCGACCCGACCATTGCGGACATACTTACGGCCGTGATCGCGGCTCCGCTGTTCGAGGAAACCTCAAAGGGCGTTGGGCTGCTCATCCTTCTCATCTTCTTTCGCCGATATTTTGACGACATTCTCGACGGCATCGTTTACGGCGGCGTGATCGCTCTCGGCTTTGCCACGGTCGAGAATGTTCTGTATTACGGCGGCGGATTGAACAAGGCATATGCCGAGTTCGGTATCTCGTCCGAGGCTTTTATGAGCTTCCTCCTGCTTTTCACTCTTCGCGGGATACTGTCGCCGTTCGCACATGTCACGTTCACCGCGATGACCGGTATCGGCTGCGGCATCTCGCGGGAATCTCACAATTGGTTCGTCCGGATCCTGATGCCGATCGTCGGATATGCGATCGCCATGGTCCTACACGGGCTCTGGAACGGCCTCGGCATCATCGTGACCGTCCTCATCGTGAGTATGGGATTCGAGCCGACATGCGGGGCTATCGGCCTCGGCGGAGAACAGGTCGGGCTATGCGGTTTCTTCACGTTCTATCTTTTGCTCGAGGTGCCGCTGTTCCTAATATTCGCTGCCTTCGCGTTCTTCATAATGAGGAGGCAGAAGAGGATATTGAACGATATGCTCGCGCTCGATGTCGCGCGGGGACTCATCTCGCAGGAGCGGCTGACCACTGCGACGTCGGCATTCAAGAGCTCAGCGTGGCTGCTCGGCGGCATCTTCAGCGGAAAATTTTTGGCGCGAAGCCGATACCTGCGGGCCGTCGGCAAGCTCGGCCTCAGTTACTGGCACATCCAACGAGCCACCGCGGCGCAGGG
>JAJNPX010000334.1 GCA_021155145.1 Acidisarcina sp.
CCCGATGGAGTCGAGATGGTGATGCCGGGCGACAACATCCAGATGGAGATCACGCTGATCGCACCGATCGCCATGGAAAAGGGACTCCGCTTCGCTATCCGCGAGGGCGGCCGCACCGTCGGTGCCGGCACCGTCTCGGAGATAGTTGAATAGGAATAAATTTCAGATTCCATATTTCAGATTTCAAATTGAATCTGGAATCTGGAATCTGGAATCCGGAATCTGGAATCCGGAATCTGAAAGATATGTTGAACGAAAAAATCCGCATCAAGCTAAAAGCCTACGATCACCGCGTTTTGGATCAATCCACGCAGGAGATCGTCGATACGGCGAAGAGGACCGGAGCGAGGATCGCCGGGCCGATACCGCTGCCGACCGTCAAGAACAAGTGGACCGTGCTTCGCTCGCCCCACGTCGATAAGAAATCGCGTGAGCAGTTCGAGATCAGGACGCACAAACGCTTGATGGACATTCTGGACCCGACGGCGGAGACGGTAGATGCGTTGATGAGATTGGATCTGCCCGCGGGCGTCGATGTCGAGATCAAGGCTTTTGGCAAGAACTAACCGATTTTGGATTTTTGATTTTGGATTTGGGATTGGTCTTACGGCCAGCTCTTCAATCCGAAATCGCAAATCCAAGATCCAAAATCGAAAGATATGATCAGTGGAATCATTGGTAGAAAGGTCGGAATGACGCAGATATTTGCCGAGGACGGAACGGTAACGCCGGTGACCGTCATAAAGGCAGGGCCGTGCGTCGTCGTTCAGACAAAGAGCGCGAACGGTGCGGACGGATACAACGCCGTCCAGCTTGGACTGGTCGAAGAAAAACCGGTTCGCCTCAAAAACGTTTCGAAGCCGCTCCAGGGCCACTTTGAAAAGACGGGTGCCGGCACGCCGCCGATGCGTGTACTTAAAGAGATACGCCTCGCCGGCGAACCGGACGCTGCGGTCGGCGATCAGGTCAAGGTCGATGTCTTTGCGGACGGGGACAAGATCGAGGTCGTCGGGCGCTCGAAGGGTAAAGGCTTTGCCGGTACGGTCAAGCGTCACAACTTTGCACGCGGCCCCGAATCGCACGGTTCGATGAACGTGCGGCGGCCGGGTTCGATCGGACAATCGGCCTATCCGTCACGCGTTATAAAAGGAACGCGTTCGTCAGGCCACATGGGTGACGACCGGGTGACGGTCAAGGGACTGACGGTCGCCAAGGTCGATGCGGAAAATAACCTGTTGATGGTTCGCGGTGCAGTTCCGGGTGCGAACGGAAGCGTTGTCATTGTGAAGAAATCATAAGTTCAAGGTTCCAGGTTCAATGTTCAAGGTGTGAAACTTTGAACTTGCAGCGTGGAACCGGGAACTCGAACGGAGAGAGAATTATGCCTACCGTAAAGGTTCGCAATTTGAAGAACAAGGAAGTCGGCGAGATAACGCTGTCAGATGCCGTTTTCGGTGCCGATCTGAACGAATCGCTGATCCACTCGGCGCTGATGAATTTTCGTGCCAATGCGAGGGCCGGCACGTCGGCGACGAAGACCCGCGGGAACGTCTCGGGTTCGGGCCGAAAGCTCTGGAAGCAGAAAGGGACGGGACGGGCGCGTATCGCCTCGCTTCGCTCGCCGCTGTGGAAGGGCGGCGGCAACGTCCACGGCCCGCAGCCGCGCGACTGGTCGTACGACATGCCCAAGAAGATGCGCCGCGGCGCACTTCGCTCGGCCCTTTCGGAACGCCTGCGTGAGGGCAACCTGATCGTGATCGATGAGTTCGGGATCAGCTCGCCAAAGACGAAGGAATTCCTCGCCGCGCTTGCTCAGCTTGGGGCGGCCGCGAAGAACCTCGTGGTCGATTCGCTCGACAATGCGAATCTCGTGCTCTCGTCGCGGAACGTCAAGAAGACCAAGGTGACCAACAGCTACGGGCTGAACATTTACGACCTGCTCTATCACGAAAAGCTCTTCATCTCGAAAGCGGCGATCGAGGAGCTGAACCGGATACTGGATCCGGGAACGGAAAAGGCGGAAGAGCCGGCCGAGGAAAAGCCGAAAGCGAAGCGGGCCGCCAAGCCGAAGGCCGAAGCCGCGGCCGATAGCGAGGCGAAACCCAAACCGGCCAAGAAAGCCAAGGCCGAGCCGGCCGCCGAAGAGAATGCGGAGGTGACCGAGAATGAGTAAGTTGGACGTTTGGAATATTTTGAGATCGCCGGTCGTCACCGAAAAGAGCGTCATCCTGAAAGAGGATTCGACCGATGAGAATTCGGGCCGCAAGGCCGGCCAGGTGCTGACCTTTCGGGTCGATACCAAGGCGACAAAGACCGAGATCAAGGGTGCCGTCGAGGAGATATTCAACGTGAAGGTCTCGTCGGTGAGAACGGTCCAGTACGAGGGCAAGACGAAACGCCGCGGCCGCCAGGAAGGCCGCCGTCCGAACTGGAAGAAGGCCTACGTCACGCTTCGCAAGGGCGAGCCGATGGTCGATTACGCAGAAGCGATCTAAGGAATGCGGATTGAGGAATGCGGAATGCGGAATGCGGATTTGAGATCCAAAATCCGAAATCCAAAATCCCAAATCCAAAATTGAGATATGGGAATCAAGAGACTAAAACCGACTTCACCGGCACGCCGCTATCAGACATATCTGACGCGCGACGATCTGACGCCGGGAGCAACACCCGAGAAATCGTTGCTCGAGCCGAAGAAAAGAATTTCGGGCCGCAATAATGACGGCCGGATCACGGTCCGGCGGCGCGGCGGAGGCCACAAGCGTTTTTACCGCGTGATCGATTTCAAGCGTGACAAGACCGGCATTCCCGGACGCGTCGCGCAGATCGAGTACGACCCGAACCGCTCGTCGCACATCGCGCTGATCAGCTATCTCGACGGCGAGAAGCGGTACATCATCGCTCCGGTCGGGTTGAAGGTCGGTACGCAGGTGCTGAGCGGCGAAGAGGCCGACATCCTGCCGGGAAACGCCCTGCCGATCAAGAACATCCCGCTCGGTACGGAGGTTCACAACATCGAGCTGCGGCCCGGAAAGGGCGGACAGATGGTGCGTTCGGCCGGCGGCTTTGCACAGATCGTCGCAAAAGAGGGCGATTACGCACAGCTTCGAATGCCTTCGGGTGAGGTCCGGCGGGTTCCGGTCGTCTGCATGGCAACGGTCGGCCAGGTCGGCAACACCGAGCACGAGAATGAATCGCTCGGCAAGGCAGGCCGCAACCGCTGGAAGGGAAAACGCCCGAAGGTACGCGGCGTTGCGATGAACCCGGTCGATCACCCGCACGGCGGCGGCGAGGGCAAGACCTCGGGCGGACGACATCCGGTAACCCCCTGGGGCCAGCCGACACGCGGCTACAAGACGCGACGCAATAAGCGCACGACCAATATGATCGTGAAAGACCGGAGGAGGAAGTAATTCCAAATTCCATATTCCAGATACAGCATCTGGAATCTGAAATCTGAAATTTGAAATTTAGTTATGCCACGTTCATTAAAAAAAGGGCCGTTCATCGATCTCAGCCTGCAGAAAGCCTTGGCGAGGATCGCCGAGACGGGAAAGAAGCCGCCCGCAGTAAAGACCTGGTCGCGCCGTTCGACGATCTCTCCGGATATGGTCGGACTGACATTCGGCGTGCATAACGGCAAACGCCACATTCCGGTCTTCGTGACCGAGAATATGGTCGGCCACAAGCTGGGTGAATTCTCGCCGACACGGACGTTCAAGGGGCATCCGGGGACGAAAGCGGAGAAGATGGCGAAGAGGAAGTAAGCAGTCAGCAGTCAGCAGTCAGCAGTCAGTTAGGATCTTACTGCTTACGGCTCACCGCTTACAGCTCACCATAAAGAATATGGAAGCGATAGCAAAGACAAGACATTTGAAGGGAAGCCCGCGAAAGACGCGGCTCGTGATCGATATGATCCGCGGCGAGAACGTCTCGCGAGCCCTTGCGATCCTGAAATTCACGGACAAGCGAGCGGCCGATCCGATCGAGAAGACGCTCAGGTCGGCGATCGCGAATGCGACCTATCTCGCCGAGCAGCAGAATATCGCCGTCGATCCCGACGATCTGTGGGTAAAGACCTGCTTTGTGGATATGGGCCCGACGAAGAATCGCCGGCGAATGCGGCCCGCTCCGCAGGGGCGTGCCTATCGCGAGCAGCGTCACTATTGCCACATCACCATTCAGGTGACGAGCGAAGAGAAGCCGAAGACCGAAAAGGAACTTAAGGCCGAGGCGGCCAAGGCTCGAAGGGCCGCTGAGACGCCGAAGAAAAAGGCTCCGGCAAAGAAGGCCGCGGCTCCAAAGGCCGAGAAGAAGGCGAAGCTTGTCGAGGCCGAGAATTTGACCGCCGATGCTCCCGAAACGCCGACTGTTGAGACGGTCGTTACGGATACGCCGGCGGCGGAGAATGTAGAGGCGGCGGCTACGGAAGTTGACGCGAACGTTGCGGATGCGAAGAATGCTTCGACCCGCGCCGAGGCCGAAAGCAACGCCACGAAGCCGGCGGATGCGGTGATGGAAAGGAATAACGAGGATCTGGAAAGGCAGTAAAACAATGCGGACAGGAATGTCCGCGCTCCGAAAGATATGGGACAGAAAGTACATCCATACGGCTTTAGGGTCGGATACAACAAAGATTGGCACTCGCATTGGTACACCAAGGCCGACTATGCAAAGTTCCTTGCCGAGGACCTCGAGCTGAAGCGTGAGCTTAAAAAGAAATTTGCCGGCGGCGGGGTCTCGCACATCGATATCGAGCGTGCGGCGACCCGCATGAAGATCATCATCTACACCTCGCGTCCGGGCATCATCATCGGCCGCAAGGGAGCCGAGATCGAAAAGCTTCGCGAAGACCTTTCGCGGAAGACGGGCCGCGAGGTGCTGGTATCGATCCAGGAAGTACGCCATCCGGAACTGAACGCTCAGCTTCAGGCCGAGAAGATCGCCCAGCAGCTTGAAAAACGTATCGCGTTTCGGCGTGCGATGAAGAAGACGATGGAAGAATCCATTCGCTTCGGGGCACAGGGTATCAAGGTAATGATCTCAGGCCGTCTGAACGGCGCCGAGATCGCGCGGACCGAGTGGTCGCTCGAGGGCCGTTTGCCGCTGCACACGCTCCGCTCGGATGTGGATTACGGTTTTGCCGAAGCACTCACGACCTTCGGGATCATCGGCGTGAAGGTTTGGATCTATCGCGGTGAGATCCTCGATCCGAAAGCATCGATGGCCCGCGGAACGACGACCGACCCGATGAACGAAGTGAAGGTACAGCGCGGAGCCGGCCGCGGAGACCGCCGGCCGCGTCGCGACGACCGTCGATAGTGAAATAGTGAATAGTGAATAGTGAATAGTGAATAGTGGATAGTGAAGGAATGGTTTGCTGGTACCGACGACTGGCCACTGACCACTGACCACTGGCCACCGACAACTGGAGAAGAAGTTATGTTGATGCCGAAAAAGGTGAAGCACCGTCGAGTGATGAAGGGACGCATGCGCGGAAAAGCAACGCGCGGCGAGAACCTCGACTTCGGCGACTTCGGTCTGAAAGCATTGGAAGCG
>JAJNPX010000089.1 GCA_021155145.1 Acidisarcina sp.
GCACTTTGGTTTAGAGCCCGCATCGAGACCGAATACGCCGTCACTATTCGAATGAGCGTTATTCGGAGCGAAATACACTTCCTGGCTCCATAGGAGCCGAATGTTTATAGCGACAAGGGCGTTTGGGAAATAAAAAGCTCCGTAGGAGCGACATAATGTTTTGTCGCCTCTACGGAGCTTCGTTATTGGCGGGTGAAGGCCGATCGCGCCGGACTACTCTTCTTCTTCCGCGTCTGCGGCCAGCAGAGTGGCGCTCACCACCAGATCGTCGTCGCCGCATTTGATAAGGGTCACTCCCTGAGCAGAGCGGCCGGTCTCGCGGATCTTGTCCACGCCGAGGCGTATGAGTTTCGCCTGCTGCGTGATGATCATTATCTCGCTGTCTTCCTCGACCGGGAATGCCGCGACGACCTTGCCGGTCTTATCGGTCGTTTTCATATTGATCACGCCGATGCCGCCGCGTTTGGTCAGGCGATAGCTGCTGACCTGAGTCTGCTTGCCAAAGCCTTTCTCGGAGACTGAGAGGATCTTCTCCGTTCCTTCCTGCGAGACGGCACAGACCGAGACGACCTCGTCGCCCTTTCTAAGATTCACCCCACGGACGCCGCGGGCCGCGCGGCCCATCGGACGAACGTCCGATTCATTGAACTTGACGGCCATACCGTCGCGGGTGGCAACAAATATCTGCTTCTTGCCATCGGTGCGTATCACTTCGAGCAGCTCGTCGCCCTCGTCAATATTAATGGCGTTGATGCCTGTTACACGGATGTTCTGATAGTCGGACAAGGCGGTCTTCTTGATCACGCCCTGTTTAGTGACCATCGTCAGATACACTTCTTCCGCAAAGTCGCGAACCGGCATTACCGCGACCAGTTTGCGCTCGGATGAGATCTGCACGAGATTGACGACAGCCTTTCCACGGGCCGCCGGCGCCGCCTCAGGTATCTCGTGGACCTTTATCTTGTAAACCTGGCCATCGTCGGTAAAGATCATCAGGTAGGCATGGGTCGATGCCACGAAGAGATGTTCGACAAAATCCTCATTCTTCGCGGTGGCACCGAGCCGTCCTTTTCCGCCCCTGCCCTGACGGCTATAGGTCGAAACCGGTGTCCGCTTGATATAGCCGGCCTTGGTCACCGTGATAGCTACGTCTTCGTCCTTGATCAGGTCCTCGATCGTCAGCTCGACATCTGCATCCACAATGGTCGTCTTGCGGGCGTCGCCGAACGTCTTTCTGACCTCCTGCAGTTCGGTAACGATAACCTCGCGAAGGACATTCTCGTTCGCAAGGATGCTTTCGAGTTCAGCAATGAGCTTGATTATTCCCTCGTATTCATCGAGGATCTTCTGCCGCTCGAGGGCCGAGAGCCTGCGGAGCTGCAGGTCGAGGATCGCCTGGGCCTGAATGTCGGAAAACTCCAGGGCTCCGATAACTCTCCGAAGGTCCTTCAAAAAGGCGTCTTCAGCCTTGTCTCCGGTTATGCCCCGCCACTTTCTGACCTCGCCAAGGGTCGCGAAATTACCGGTCAGCCATGATTTCGCTTCATCGACGGAGCGCGAGTTCCGGATCAGCGGAATAATATGGTCGAGAGCATCGATGGCTTTATTGAGGCCTTCCAAGATATGCGCGCGTGCCTGGGCCTTTCTGAGCTCGAACTCCGTCCGGCGGCGGACCACATCGCGCCTGAACTCGTTGAAATGCTCCAGCATTTCCTTGAGGTTCAGCACGCGCGGCTGGCCGCGAACGATCGCGATGCTGATAATGCCGAACGATGCCTGCAAGGGGGTCAACTTGTAGAGCTTGTTCAGGACCACCTGCGGCACCGCATCGCGTTTGAGCTCGATGACGATGCGCATTCCTTCGCGGTTCGATTCGTCGCGCAGTTCGGAGATCCCGTCGAGACGCTTCTCGTGGACGAGTTCGGCGATCTTCTCGAGCAGCCTTGCCTTGTTGATCTGGTACGGGATCTCCGTTACCACCACCGCATCTCGTTCCCGGTCTCCGCGCCCGATCCGGTCGATCGCCGCCTTGGCCCGCATCTGTATCACCCCGCGTCCGGTGCGATACGCCCGATGGATCTCCTCACGCCCGTATATAAAGCCTCCGGTAGGAAAATCCGGTCCGGGAACGATCTTGATAAGCTCGTCGATCGAGATGTCCGGCGTCTTGATCACAGCGATCGCCGCATCAAGCACCTCCGTCAGGTTATGCGGGGGAATTTTCGTCGCCATTCCCACGGCGATACCCTCCGAACCGTTTACAAGCAGCAGCGGGACCTTGGTCGGCAGAACGCTTGGCTCCTGAAGCGAATCGTCGTAATTGGGCTGAAAATCGACCGTTTCCTTCTCGATGTCCGCGAGCACTTCATTGGTCAGTTTCTCGAGCCTTACTTCGGTGTAACGCATGGCCGCCGCGTTGTCGCCGTCGACCGAGCCGAAATTGCCCTGCCCGTCGACGAGCGTGTAGCGCATCGAAAACTCCTGGGCCATTCTGACGATCGAGTCGTATATGGCTGAGTCGCCGTGCGGGTGATATTTACCCATCACATCGCCGACGGCCCGGGCCGACTTCCGGTAGGGCTTGGACGACGTGTTGCCGGCCTCATACATACCGTATAGGATCCGCCTGTGGACAGGTTTCAGGCCATCTCGCACGTCAGGCAATGCACGGCCGATGATCACCGACATCGCGTAGTCGAGATACGATTTCCGCATCTCGTCTTCGATATTGATCTGATTGCGCTCTAATGATGAATCCATTGTTTGTTCTATGCCCTAGTTGTAAAATGCTTTCGATTTCGGGCCGAGAGGTTCGGGCAAATTGAATAAAATAATGCTGGAAAATTTCTAACGTTGATGTTATTCTTAATTTTACAGGCCGGTGGCCTGTTTAGCAACTCACCTGACAGGCGCGAGTCCTCGCAATTTCTACCTGAAAGTTTGCTCAAAAGATCCCGGAAAATCCAGGTTTTTCCTTGCCTCTTCCGACCAAAATGTCATCCACCGTTATCGATAAAGACAATCGTCGAATTCAGCGATACGCACTCTCTTTGCCAGCTCGTGTCGAGGTGCAGGTCGATCACAAATTCGCCTGGAACGAGATAACCCGGCTCGAAGATGTATCTGCATTCGGGGCGGCTTTGAATCTTAAACGCCCTGTAAAACGAGGCCGTCTGCTTGTGATAAGCGTTCCAATGCCTCGCCAGCTGCGATGCTACGACTACCTCGAACCTCAGTACAGGATCTGGGGACTCGTCCGCCGCTGCATTCCCTTGGGCGACGATCCGGCTGCCGAGAGTTACGCGGTGGGGATCGCCTTTATCGGGAAAAATCCGCCCTCGTCATACAACGATAACCCCTCTAAATTGTACGACCTTGCAGACCGTGAGGACGGAGGCCTCTGGGAGGTCATCGACGCCGATCCGAATCCGGACGACAGCGACCTGCCGTCCTATCTCCGACGCCACACGCGGTTTGCGATCCCGGAGTCGCTCCTGATCGAGATGCTCGACGAGAACGGCGACGTTTCTGCCAGCGAAGTGAGTGTGACGGAAAATATCAGCGTTGGCGGAGCGGCAGTATTTACCTCTTTCGACGTCAAGAATGGGGCCTTTCTGCGGGTCAAAAGCCCGCGGCACGACCTGAGCATCATTTCTATAGTCAGGGGCCGCCATCTCGGCCCGGATGGTATCGTCCGCCTCCACCTCGAATTTATCGACCATCTTTATCCACTCGAGGGCATCGAGTGACCAAATTCAAATAATGAGCAACGTAGTTTCGGAGGAAAAAATGTCAGTCAGTCCCGAAGTGTTAAGATCACCGGCGGATTTGTCCACTGTTACGCTTCACGCGGTCGTAAAAGGAAAGGACACACCGGACACAACCTGGAAAGA
>JAJNPX010000347.1 GCA_021155145.1 Acidisarcina sp.
GACGGTGTCGACGCCATCCTGGTTCGGCTGTTCCGAGCCCTCCATGATCCTCACCGAATCGAACATCGACGGCGTTTCAACGGGCACTTCGAGTTCGTCGAGCGGTTTCGAGATCCCGGTGGGTTCCCGTTCGCCCGGCGAATCGGGCTCCGGCTCGGCAATTGACGCCGGAGTATCCGAACTGCTCTCCGGTGCCGCCGCCTCAAATGATAGGCTCGCCCCTGCCGCCATCGGAGTCTCGATCGGCTCGGGCTCCTCGAAAACGGGCGGTTCCGAGACCAATGGGATCGCGGATATCGGTTCGGGTTCAAGGGCGTCGATCGGCGGCGCGGTCTCGCTCTCGAAGGATGTCAGAGCCTCCTCTTCAGCGGTGTTCGGCAAGGGGCCGAGGTCATACGTCGGTTCTCTTTTGGGTTCCTCTTCGGCGACCCCTGCGGGCTCAGCCTCCTGGGCTGCGGCCTCTTCTTCGGCCGGGGTCGGCTCGAGGGCCACAGGAGGTGTCGCAACGCCCGGATCAGAAACGGGGGGTTCGGCCTCAGGGGCAGGCTCCTCGGCATAGACCGGAGTCTCCTTCGTCGGCATCGAATCGGACGTGATGGAGATCTCGGGGTCCGTCGGCCGGGCGTAACCCGACGACAGGATCGACGGAGTCGGTATATCTTCGAGTGTCGGCGCGGTCCGATTCATCGCACGCGGCTCATCGAAGGGGGACGGCGGCGGGGTCGACAAGGGTTCCGCCGGACCGCCGGATTTCATCTGCGCCACTTCTTCGGGCGTGATCACGATAGTGCTGTCGAAGGAAGCGTCAGCCTCCGGCGCCGGCACCGTCGCAGCCTCGGCGCGCTCGATCTTTATGCCGCAATAAGGGCAAAAAGCTTCTGACTCCGAAATCTCGGAAGCACATTCTTGGCAAGTGGTCATTTGGATCTGTATGTGAACAAACTTTGATCGGTCACTTAACCCTAAATCTCAAAAAAGTCTTTCCGACGATGATCTCATCACCGTCATTCAATGTATGCGGGTTGCCGGGAAGCATCCGCCGCCCTCTGTTCACGAAAGTGCCATTCGTTGATCCGAGGTCCTCGACCATATGAATGCCGTCCTTAAAAATTATCCGTGCATGCCGCCGCGAGACCTTTGCATCCGCGTCGAAAGCATCGAGGTCAACGTCAGGAAAGATCCCGTTATCAGCATCCCAGCGGCCGATCTGCGATTCCTCGTTGCTCAGCGGAAATTCGGTGCTCGCACCTCCGCCGCGTTCGATCAGCAAAACAGAATGTACCCCGGAAGGTGCGGCCGGGGAAGCCTCGATCGGCGGCGCATCCTGTTTCGATCCGTTGGCCTCGCCAACGGGCGGTATTCCCACCGAGGTGACAGAACTAGCACGAAAACCCGGGCTGCTCACCGGCCTGGAGACTGGTTCGCGGGTCTCGTGGATCTCAGCTGGAACGGAAGCGAACCGATTGCCGCACTCTTCACAAAACCGAGCACCGTCATTATTCTGCTTTCCGCATTTCGGACAATGTTTCATCGTGTCAAAACTTGGGCAAGGTCATATGCAAAACATTATAGTTATACAATAAATAGCGGTTTACGGGTAGCGCAAGCATCGTGTAAGGAAAAAGTCCACAAACTTTTTCCCGGCCGCCAAGGTACGTCACGACGCCAAATTCAGATTTTTGAAACAAACCCATTTGGGTGGTCGTACAAACCGCTTGACGCGAACCTGACGGGTCTTTTGCCGTAAAAGGTTTACTTTCTATAAATTCCACTTTGCGAGGTTGCTTTCACTATGGCGTTGAGCCGTAAGAAAAAGATCATAATCGGTAGTTCGGTCGGGGCACTGCTTCTGATAATCATCATTGTAAGTATTTTTGCTACACGCAAGGATACGCCTGAGGTCACCACGGTAAAGATCGAGGTTCGGCCGGAGCTGCGCTCCACCGTCACGTCGTCCGGCGAGGTGCGCCCGATCCAGTTCATGAATCTGACGAGTGAGGTTCAGGGACGGATAGAGGAGATCACCAAGAAGGAAGGCGACGTGGTCCAGAAAGGCGAGGTCCTTGTCCGCCTGGATCCGAACCAATTGGAATCAAGTACTGATGCCCAGCTTGCCGCCTATCAATCGGCCCAGGACGATGTGCGTTCGACGCAGACCCAGGTCGCGGCCGCTCAGAATAATCTCGCTCAGGCCCAACAGGCGCTCAATCAGGCCCAGGTCGCGATCGATTCCGCCCGTCAGGGCGTGATCACATCGCAGACCGAGGTCGACCGTGCTCAGGTGGAATTCAATGCGGCAAATCGCGAGCTGCGGCGTAACGAACAGTTGCTGGAAAGCGGGGTCATCTCGCGGCAGGAATTCGATTCGGCCAAAGACCGCGTCGAAACGGCCCGCTCGGGCCTTGATACGGCAAAGGCGCGGCTCGAATCCCAGCGGATCGCCGTGAAGGACGCACAATCTCGTCTGGCGGCGCAGGAGGTCGCGGTCCGCGATGCTCGGCGGGCCGTCAACACCGCCAGTATTAACGTCAGTTCGAGTCAATCACGCGCCGATCAGCAGGCCGCCGTTCTTCGCGGTTCGAAGAGCCAGCGGGACAAGTCGGTCGTGGTCGCTCCCATTAACGGAGTCATTGCCGAGATCCCGTCCAAGGTCGGAACGTTTGCCGTCGCGGGCCTTTCGACGACCGCTCTGCTGACGATCGCCGATATGTCGGAGATCAATGTTGAGGTCAAGGTCGATGAGACCGAGATAGACAAGGTCGCGGTCGGCCAGAAAGCCAAGATCAAGGTCGACGCATTCGGCGATCAGGAGATCGAGGGCGAGGTCCTTCAAAAGACACCCTTGGCGGTCGGAAAATCGCAGACGACCGGCGGCCTTTCCACGAACATCAACGTTCAGGAGGCAAAGGAGTTTCGCGTCGTCATCCGTCTTGTGAATCTCTCGCCCGATATGCAGTCCTCGCTTCGGCCCGGCATGAGTGCGACGGCCGAGATCACAACCAAGACCGAGAACAATGTGATCGCGGTCCCGCTGCAGGCGATCGTCGAGAAAAAGCCTGAGGGCTCGCCGTCGCCGGAGAGTAATCCGAACGCCGCGTCGCCGATGGACCGTCCCAAGGCCCAAAAGGGCGTGTACGTACTAGAGGACGGAAAGGCCAAATTTGTCCCGGTCGAGACGGGCATTACCGGCGAAGCGGATATCCAGATCACGTCCGGGCTCTCCGAAGGCCAGGAGGTAATTACCGGTCCGAGCAAGATCCTGAATACGCTTAAAGAAGGGAACCTCGTCCGGCGTCAGGAGAAAAAGGAAGGCACTCCTGCGTCCTAGCGATTAGTTTGCAGGATCTGATTTATTATGTTGGACGCGAAAACCGATTCGATGTACAAATTCATGGACGATGATGCGGCAAGTCCCGCCAAGGCGAACGGATTTGAAACGAACGTCAGCCAACGAACGCTGATCTCGATGGAGAACATCTGGAAGACCTACCAGATGGGCGTAGAACAGCTTCACGCGCTTCGCGACGTCTCGTTCGAGGTCGAGAAGGGCGAGTATCTCGCCATCATCGGCCCGTCCGGATCGGGTAAATCTACGCTAATGAACCTGATCGGCTGCCTCGATTCGCCGACCAAGGGAGATTACTGGATCAACGGCAATCTCGTCTCAGAGATGACGGATGACGAGCTTGCACGCATCCGCAATAAGGAGATCGGTTTCGTTTTTCAAACCTTCAACCTGTTGGCGCGGGCGACCGCTCTGCACAACGTCGAACTGCCATTGATCTATGCCGGCATGAGGTCGGCGGAACGCCACGAACAGGCAAAACGCGCTCTCGAATCCGTCGAACTCGCGGACCGCATCGGACATAAGCCGAATGAGCTTTCGGGCGGCCAGCGCCAGCGCGTGGCTATCGCGCGTGCGCTCGTAAATCATCCGTCGATCCTGCTTGCTGACGAACCGACCGGAGCACTCGACACCAAGACGAGTTACGAGATCATGGAACTCTTCGAAAGGCTTCATGAGGAAGGCAATACCATCATACTTGTCACCCACGAACACGACATTGCCGCTCGGGCGCACCGGATAATTACCATTCGAGACGGCCGTATAGAGAACGACGAACGGACAAAATGATGATCGAGGGACTTCCCTTTTACGTCACCGCTGTCTTTTTCCTCACAACGGTAGCCACTATCTGGCTTTTATTGATCGCATGCAGGCCCGCAGGGCGTGACAGCCTGGCGGGCCGCATCGTTTTCTTCGCCATTCCATTCTGGCTCGTGACGGCCGGCTTCCTTGCCGCCACCGGCTTTTATCGCGAATTCACCGCCTTGCCTCCGCGTGTTCCGGCGTTCGCGGTCTTGCCCGCCGCGGCGTTCATCATTTTCCTTTTCCTGTTCTTTCGCCAGAGCTTCATTGAAAAGCTTTCGCTAAAGGCTCTCACCCTGCTTCATATCGTCAGGGTGCCGGTCGAGCTTGTGCTTTTGTGGCTCTACACGGCCGGTCAGGTTCCCCGGCAGATGACATTCGAAGGCTGGAATTTTGACATCCTCTCGGGGCTGACCGCCCTGATCGTTTACTTTTTCGGCTTCCGCGGCGGACGTGTCAACCGGACTCTTTTGATCGTCTGGAATTTGGCGGCGCTGCTTCTGTTGTTCAACATAGTCACCATCGCCGTTGTGTCATTTCCGGGGCCGGCCCAGCGGATCGGCTTCGATCAGCCCAACATCGGCGTTACATATCTTCCCTTCATATGGCTTCCTGCCCTGATCGTCCCGATCGTCCTTTTCGCCCATCTTTCCAGCCTCTGGCAGCTGATATTTGCATCTAAACCTCAGGACTAGATCCAAAACCTTGAATCTACTTATTGCGTAGAACTAGAGGTGGAAATAGGATAGAGATAGGGATGAACTACGCAGAAACACTCCGACTTGCATTTTCAGCGATCTGGGCCCACAAGCTTCGGTCCTTTTTGACGCTGCTCGGAATGATCATCGGAATGACTGCGTTCATGGTCGTGCTTTCGCTGCTGCAGGGTTTTCGCGCGTACGTGGACGAAAAGATCGCTGGGATCGGTTCTTCGTCCTTTACGGTCCAGCGGTTCAGTTTTGAAGATTTCAAGGATACGGACACCATCGCCGAGGCCCAGCGACGCAATAAGGAATTGACCTTTGACGAACTCGATTTCATCCGCGAGCGGGCACATCTGATCGACAAGATCGGAGCCAAGGTCGGCAATACGAGCCGCGATATTCGAAGGGACGGCGAGACGCTCAGGGACGTCAGCATTTCCGGCGTCGAACCGATCATCGGGGCGATCGAGAACGTCGAGGTTGACTATGGCCGCTACTTTACCGAGGCGGAGAACAACAACTCGATGCGGGTGGCCTTTATCGGTGCCGACATTGCAAAGAACCTGTTCCCGAACGGCGACGTTCTCGGGAACGAACTGAACATTTCGGGAATTCCCTACCGCATAATCGGAGTAAGGACGGCAAAAGGGACCATTTTCGGGCAACCGCAGGATAATTTTGTTCAACTCCCGATCAAGACGTTCGGGGCGAATTTTGGCGGACTCAGGTTCAGCCGTGCCCCGAGTTTCGTTGTAACTGCCCGACAGGGCGTGCGAATGGATGACGCGGTCGATGAGGTGAGGACACTGCTTCGCATCAAACGAAAGCAGGAACCCGGCGAGAAAGACACATTCGGCATCGTGACGCCCGACGCGATCAGCGGCCTTATCGGCAGCATCACGGGCACTTTCTCGATCGTGATCCTTTTCGTTCCCGGCATCGCTCTGATGGTCGGTGCGATCGTGATAATGAACA
>JAJNPX010000360.1 GCA_021155145.1 Acidisarcina sp.
AGCTTCAGCGCTCGAAATCGCCGCCCGAGCTGGATGCCGTAGTCCATCCCATTCTTCACCGTGGATTCGTCGCTCGTTCTCAGATATTCCGGAACCAGCGAAAAGGCGTTCTTAAGATCATCAAGATCTCGGCAGTAAAGCACCGAGAGATCGAACGGTGTGAACAGCCATTTGTGCGGATTCGTGACGATCGAATCGGCCCGTTCCCAGCCCTTGAAGTAATGCTGCAATTCGGGGACGATCGCCGCCGAACCCGCGTAGGCCGCGTCAACATGCAGCCAAACGCCGTGCTTCTCACAAATATCCGCGACGGCATCGACCGGATCGACGCTCGACGACGATGTCGTACCGATCGTCGGTATTACGCAAATGGGAGCGTATCCCGCTTCGATATCTTCCTCGATCGCTTCGGCTAAGGCCCCCGGGATCATCTCAAATCGCTCGTTGACCGCTATCTTCCTAAGGCTTCTGGTTCCGAGGCCGAGCGTGATGCACGATTTATCGATCGACGAATGTACATGCTCCGAGCAGTAAACGCGCATCAGCGGCAGATCGGCCCGGCCGCTCATTCCAAGCTCGCGTATCTTTACCCCGGCACGCTCGCGGGCCGCGGCGATCGCATGCATGGTCGAGACCGAAGCCGTGTCATAGATGATGCCCTCGAAGGCGTCTGGAAGTCCCATCATCTGCCGCAGCCAATCGAGCACGACGTCCTCGAGCTCGGTCGATGCGGGGGACGTCCGCCAGAGCATAGCCTTCATATCAAAGGCCGCCGAGAGCATCTCGCCGAAAACGCCAACCGACGAGGTCGAGGTCGAAAACAGGCCGTGAAAATTCGGATGATTCCAATGGGTCACCGCAGGCAATATCAACCTGTCCACGTCCGCCAATACGTCCGCGAAATCCTCACCCGCCTCGGGAGGCTTATCTGGCAGATCTCTCTTTAACCGACCGGGCTCGATCTGTGAAAGCACCGGAAGGCCCTCGAGCCCTTCAAAATAATCGGCGATCCGATCGACCATCTGATGACCAATACGGCGAAAATCCTCTTTCGGCATGTCTCCGAACTCGGGCCGCTCAACTTTTTCTCTCATAACTTTCTTGCAAATTTTAACCGAGAAAGCATAGACACACCATTTTATCGGGTTATATAATGCTCAATAACCAAAAGACGCGTCAAAACCCCTTCTGAGACGCAGATCCCCGCGGCAATCTGTCGAAAGATTCGAACAATTTGTCGGCAAAGAAATAAATCAAAACCGAGGTGTCAATGAGAAAGAGATTTTCCCGGATAATGTTGTCGAACCTTGTCCTTGCGATCCTTCCTGTCGTTGCCGCGGCCCAGGGCCAGGGCCTCGACGAAAGGATCGACGCTGCGTTTCAGCCGGTTGCGGCCTGGTGGGAATGGCTGGTCTTTTATCCAATGCCGCTTCCCGCGCCGTTCGATCTGCCGATCGTCCTCTACTTGCTCATCGGCGGAGCTCTTTTCTTCACGGTTTCTTTCGGCTTCGTGAACTTGCGCCGTTTCCCGTTGGCGCTGAATGTGGTCCGCGGTAAATACGACGATATCGAGATGCGTGATGATGCCGAACACGCGGAACCGCACTCGATGAAAGCCGAGGTCGAGATCACCGAGGAAGGCGACGTGATGCGCACGATCAAGGACGAGGGCCATCACGGCGAGGTCAACCACTTCCAGGCACTTGCGACAGCCGTTTCCGGGACCGTGGGCCTGGGAAACATCGCCGGCGTCGCCGTCGCGATCGGCATCGGCGGGCCGGGTGCCACGCTGTGGATGATCATCGCCGGCCTGCTCGGTATGTCGTCAAAGTTCGTCGAGTGTACGCTTGGCGTAAAGTACCGCGATATAGACAAGGACGGCATCGTGCATGGCGGGCCGATGTACTATCTTTCGCGCGGATTTGCCGATATCAAGTTCGGCGGACTAGGTAAGGTGCTTGCGGTCGTGTTTGCCGTATTCTGCGTGGGTGGATCTTTCGGCGGAGGCAATGCCTTCCAGGCAAATCAGGCGACAACTCAGCTGACGACGATCCTTGGGCTAGAGGGCGAGGCTGTTAGGACCATCATCGGCATCATCATGGCGGTCCTGGTCGCTGTAGTTATCATCGGCGGTATCAAGCGCATCGCCAGCGTAACGGAAAAGCTTGTCCCGCTGATGGCGATCATCTACATCATTGCCTCACTCATCATTATCTTTGCCCACTTTTCCGAGATCCCGGCCGCGATAGGCCAGATCATCGGCGGTGCTTTCACGCCGGAGGCGGGTGTCGGCGGTATTGCCGGTGTGATCATTCAGGGGTTTAGGCGAGCTGCCTTTTCCAACGAGGCGGGTGCCGGTTCGGCTGCGATCGCCCACTCCGCCGTCCGGACAAAATATCCGGCGAGCGAAGGCCTCGTCGCTCTGCTCGAACCCTTTATCGACACGGTGGTCATCTGTACGATGACCGCGATCGTCATCGTCCTTTTCAATATGGACGGCTACTTCCAGTACGGCGGCGTGGGCGGCAACGTGATGATCGGCGACACGGTCGTCAACGGCGTAGATCTTACAGCCCGTGCATACGATGATGTGCTTCCGGGATTCAATATCGTCCTCACGGTGGCCATTGTCCTTTTCGCGGTTTCGACGATGATCTCCTGGTCGTATTACGGCCTGCAATCGTGGAAATATCTGTTCGGCCGTTCGGCCGCTTCGGACCTGTCGTTC
>JAJNPX010000361.1 GCA_021155145.1 Acidisarcina sp.
ACTGAGCGAGGGGACTAACTAGCTCAAAATTGATTGGGACTACGACCAGCACGCAACAATCGTGCCCACGACACCTCTGCCGGAGAATCACCGATATTGTTGTATCCCGTCCCTCGAGACATAAACTCCCGTTCTCGAATCATCCGAAATTTCGGATATAAATCCATAGTTCGGAAAAACGTAGTGGGGGTGTAGCGGTCCTCCTACTACGTGAGAGAAGGCGTGTCGAGATCTTCGAGCCGAAGTGAGGGGAGAGCCAGCCGGGAGTAAGAAAAATTGAACGCTCGATGGAATAATTTTCAAAAGTTCGAACTTAACTTCATCGGAAGCCAAATAAGGGAAGCCGAATAGATAGCTTTCAAAACGAGCCAGAAAGTTTCCCTGAGGCCTCTGACAAGTCCCAAAGTCCCATTCCAAGTCCCAAGAAATAGTCCCATCCAAGCAGGGCACCCGTGTGTCTGCTTTCGAACAAAACTTTACGTAAGGAGCAAAGCGATGAGTAGATTTCTACAATTGTTCTCGGTCGTGTCGCTGTTCGCGATAGGACTGACTTCATCGGCCTTTGGGCAGGAAAGGACCGGTGACATTGACGGAACCGTAAACGATCAAAACGCGGCGGCCATTGCGGGCGCCGATATTGAGGTAAAAGGGCTGGATATCGGATTCAGCCGGACGATAAAGGCGAGCGATAATGGCGGCTTCAAGGTACTGCAAGTACCACCAGGCAGATATTCCGTGACGGCACGGGCGGCGGGTTTTCAGACGGTGACCTCCGAAGTGTTGGTCTCCCTCGGGCAAAGCGCCACAGTCCGGTTCAATCTGCCCGTCGAGTCGGCAAGCGCTACGGTCGACGTCTCGGCGGCAGACGTCGCGACGATCGACACAGGCAGCAATCGAATTCAAACGAGCATCGGCGAGCGTCGCATAGAACTTACGCCCAAGGCGAGTGTAAATTTTGCAGGCGTGCTGAGGGTCTCGCCCGCGGTCCGGGAAGAACCGCTGGGAGCCGGTTTCAATATCGATGGTGCCAGCGGGGCCGAAAATACCTTTACAGTTGACGGGTTGGAAGTGACGAACTTCAGGACGGGCCAACTTCGAAACGTCCAGAACGTCTCGAACGACACCGTGAGTGAGGTTCAGGTCAAAACAAGCGGCTTTGAGGCTGAATATAGCGGGGCGACCGGCGGCGTAGTTAACGTCGTGACAAAAGGCGGAAGCAACCAGTTCCACGGCAATTTCGGGCTTTCGTTCAACTCTGACAGGTTTGACGCAGATACACGCCCTATTCTGAGAGGCTTAACGAACACGGCGGAATATATCTCTCCCGCCAGGTCGAATAGCGGAACGTTTCTAAATCCACCAGATGACGAATTCACGAATGTTTTTGCAACGGCAAATCTCGGCGGCCCGATCATAAAGGACCGCGTTTGGTTTTTTGGCAGTGTAGCTCCACAGTTCTTTGATAGGCGGAGGACGACCGTATTTCAGGACGGAACAAGAGACTCGAATCTTGAAGAGCAGAGAAACGACTATTTCTTTGGACGCATAGACGCACAAGTGATCGATAATCTTCGCGTGACGGGAACCTACTCGCACTCGCCGCAGACGATCAACGGGAACCTTCTTGCATTTGGGGCGACCTCGCCGATCCCAAATCTAAGCGAGCGAGGCGGACGGGTGAACGCGACGAATTTCACATACGGGGCGACATTTACACCGACGCCGAATTGGGTGATAAGCGTAAGGGGCGGGCGCGGGTTCCTTAATGAGCTGGACGGCTCATATGGTGTTCCAACCGGCTTTCGCGTGCGGTGCCTTGGTAGCCAGACATCACTTGATACTCTACCGGGTTTCGGTTGCGGAACTGAGTCCGCCACCCGGCCGGGAGGGTCGGTCGGCTTCGATAACATAGGAAATACGTCAAGAGTCTTTAAGGACGTTTCGATCCGCAACACCTTCGACGCCGATGCTCAGGCGCTAGTAAACAACTTCGGCGGCCGACATCTCCTTAAGTTCGGTTATCAGCTGAACCGACTCGAGAATGACGTTGACTCGGGTTTCTTCAATCTCGGACAGTTCGCATTCTTCTTTGGCCAGACGGCATTCGGTATTGGCAGCTCATTGGGCAACGCTCAGCTGACCAGGTTCGGGACGGTCGGGGAGACCTCGAGCAAGAACCAGGGCCTTTTCGTTCAGGACAGCTGGTCGCCCCTACCTCGGCTGACGTTGAATCTCGGCATCCGGATCGAAAAGGAAGACGTCCCGTCATTTTCGGCAAACGGTGTACCGATCGAGTTTGACTTCAATGACAAGATCGCGCCTCGTATCGGCGGTGCGTATGATGTTTTCGGTGACGGTCGGACAAAGGTCTTCGCTAGTTATGGATTGTTCTATGACCGATTCAAGTACGAACTTCCGCGAGGATCGTTCGGCGGAGATCAGTTCTTGAGAACATTCATTCCTATCCTTCCGACCGATAATGTCAACACGTTCACAAGCATCCAGAGTGTGCTGGACGCGGCAGCTCAGCGGGGCGGCATCACATTGGACTTCCGTGTTCC
>JAJNPX010000092.1 GCA_021155145.1 Acidisarcina sp.
GTATCCTCAAAATATCGAGACCGCATATAAGGTCGAAAGTATAGTTCGCGACAGTGGTGCGACCCCGGCGACGATCGCGATCTTTGACGGTGAGGTCCACGTTGGTCTCGGAGACGAACATTTCGAGCGTCTGGTGACCGACAAGCAGATCCGAAAGGTCTCGCGCCGCGATCTCCCCATTATGCTTGGAAAAAAGCTCTCGGGTGCGACGACGGTTGCGACAACTTTGTTCATTGCCCATCGCGCAGGCATTAGGGTATTTTCGACCGGTGGGATCGGCGGCGTGCATCGCGGTGATAAGACGGACGTTTCGGCCGATCTGCCGGAGTTGGCCAGGATCCCGATCATCGTCGTATGTTCCGGTGCGAAGATCGTGCTCGACCTGCCGGCGACGCGTGAGTGGCTGGAGACCCTCGGCGTGACCGTTCTCGGCTGGCAAACCGTTGATTTTCCTGCCTTCTACTCAAAAAGCAGCGGCCTCTTGGTTGATGAACGGGTGGACGGCGCCAAGGACGTAGCAAAGATAGCCGAATCAAGGAATGACCTCGAACTTGGCAGTTCAATTTTGGTCACGGTACCGGTGCCGACGGAATTTGAGGTGACCAGTGCGGAATTGGAACCGATGCTTATCGAATCGCTCAAACTGGCAAAGGAAAGAGGCATCAAGGGAAAAGACGTCACCCCGTTCCTGCTCACGCAGCTTTCCGAGCGAAGCTCGGAGCGCACGCTCAAAGCGAACATCGCTCTGCTTGAGAACAACGCCCGCGTCGCGTGTGAGATCGCACGGTCGCTCAATTATTGACTCGCCAAATTCCTGGCCATTTTATTGTTCAGGTCAGACAGCCTCTTTTCGGCCTCGGCGGCCTCCGTACTCCCGGGGTATTTTGCAACGATCTCGCGCCAACTTGCCCCGTCATAATGGAATTGTTTTGTCGACGGATTGAAAAGAAAAGTAATGCCGATCTTACGATAGCGGTCGAGGCTGACGAAATTAAGATAGTAACTATGCAACGGTGCCGCCGACGCCGCCATTTCGGCCCGATCCAGGCGGTTGGTGGCGTCCCTTGAGAGTTTTGCCGCAGCATCCTCGATCAGGTCGCCGAAAAGCAAAAGAAGCGGCGGACGAAACGGGGATTGAGGGTAGAGATTAAAGAACTCGAACGCCGCCTCGATCTGATCGAAGCCCTTCATCGACTGGATGAGCTTTGCCAGCCTTGCGTCGTCGCCGGCACGATAGCGGGCAAAGACGGCATCCGATTGAACCCAACCGACATTGCCCGGCGGCGCCGAAATGCGGAAGAATTTGATACCATCTGCCTCGGCAACGCCAAGGATCTTTACAACGCGTCCGCGCCGCATTCGCTGGAGCGGTACAGCGAAAAGGCTCGGTTTAGGCCGTAATACAGAGAGCGTCTCGTCCATCACCACGGCTATCTGGCCGATCTCACGGATCTTCGCCGGCTCGGTTGCAGTTCGCTTTGGGACGGGCCGGCGTTTTTGGGCGGACACTGGCAAGAGCGGGAGGACAAGGCAAAGAAATAACGTTGAGAGTACGAATTTCATAGTCTAAACGATGTTTTTTTTCTACCTGGATGAAGAGCGGGCAATACGTTCTTTCATTCCGGCATGGTGAAAGTGGCAGATCGCAATGGCCAGGGCATCAGCGGCATCATGAGGTGCCGGAACCACGGCCAGACTCAGCAGAATACGCACCATTTCGCCGACCTGGTGCTTTTCGGCATTTCCATAACCCACCACGGTCTGTTTGATCAGCCGTGGTGCATACTCGGCTATCTCGATCCCTCTTTGTTCCGCGAGCAAAAGCACTACTCCGCGTACTTGTCCCAGTTTCATCGCTACGCTTACGTTAGTGGCGTAGAATGCCTCTTCGATCGAGAGTACATCGGGCGAATGGCGGTCGATCACTTCGGAAACGCCCGCGTAGATCTTCACGAGCCGTTTGGCAAAACTCAGCTTCGGGCTCGAACGGACTGTCCCGAAAGCGGTGCAGCCGTATTTGGGGCCCGAGCCCTCAACGACGCCCCAGCCGAGCGTTTCGCTGCCCGGATCGATACCCAAAACTCGCATAAGAGATCGTTGAAAACGATAACCGAATGTTTCCGTGCAATCAAGGTGCGCCAGCACGGCTCCGACACACAAGGAGCAGGCGGAACAAGTTACGTGAGTGAGGCCGTGTTGTAAAAAGAACCACAAGACCTTATGATTTTCAATAAAGAAGCGTGCCCACAGAACACGACATGAACGCCATCGCCGCCGAAGCCCGCTCTATGGAATCTGTGCGGGTTTTACTTTCCGGGATCATAGATTACGCCGGCCTTTTTCCGCCGTCACAGGTCTCAATGTCAGAGGCCGTTATCAACTACGTCACGTACAGAAGCAGCAACTACAGATGGATGCTCGGGCGATTTGTGCTGCCGACGGCGAGGCTGAATGAGTTCATTGAGGCGGCGGGCGACCTCTTGCTGCGAGATGGCCGAGATCCGTGGCACCTTGCCGTAACGGCCGGCGAAAACATCAACGAGACGGTCAAAACCATACGTGACTTTAATCGGCGGTATGGGGAGAGGGCCGTTGCCGACGTGCTGGAAGTAAAGGCAAACACCGTCTCGAAGATCGAGAACACGGTCTCGGTCCTGCCCGACGACATAACGGCGTATTTCGAGATCTCTACGGGCGAGGCATTGGCGGACCTCGTCGCGACACTCGCGATAAAGGGCCAGCTCGCAAAACTTCGGACCGGCGGTGTCACCCCGGACGCGTTCCCGACGTCGAAGCAGATCATCCGTTTCGTGCGGACCTGTATGGCGGCGAACGTGCCGTTCAAGGCGACCGCGGGACTGCATCATCCGATCCGTTGTTTTAAGCCGCTCACATACGCCGCGGACGCACCGCGGGGAACTATGCACGGTTTTTTGAACACGCTGATGATGACCGGATTTGCCCGTGAAAGCTATCGGACGAGTTTTCTGGAGGAACTGATGGAAGAAGAGTTCGAAGAGGTGTTTCAGTTCAGCGAACTCGGCGTGAAATGGCGCAGCGAACATTTCCTGAGCAACGCCCATCTCGGCTGGCTACGCCAAAAAGGCATGCACTCATTCGGCTCCTGCTCGTTCGACGAACCGATCGCCG
>JAJNPX010000372.1 GCA_021155145.1 Acidisarcina sp.
CTTCTCGCAGCAATACCGTCGGTAGTTTACGGGCTTTGGGGCATTTTCGTCCTTGCCCCTTTCATTCGGAATTACCTTGGGCCGGTGCTTCAGGATAACTTGGGCTTCCTGCCGATCTTTCAGGGAAGGCTGACGGGTATCGGGCTCTTCACGGCGGGCCTGATCCTCGCGATCATGGTCACCCCGATAATCACGGCGGTTGTCCGGGACGTTCTCGAAGCCGTGCCGACCAATCAGCGTGAGGCGGCACTCGCACTCGGCGCCACTAAATGGGAGACGACGAGGATCGTGCTCGGGAACGCGGCGTCCGGCATAGCTGGAGCCGTGGTGCTCGGCCTGGGCAGGGCGATCGGCGAGACGATGGCGGTCACGATGGTGATCGGAAATTCACCTCAAATATCGGCGTCTCTTTTCGAGCCCGCGTACACGATCGCATCGGTACTCGCCGCCAACTTCGCGGACGCGACCGATGAGATCTATTTGAGCGCGTTGATCGAGATCGGACTAGTGCTATTCCTGGTGACGTTCATCGTTAATGCCCTCGCAAAACTTCTTATCATGAGCGTGACGCGCGGAGCCGCGGCGGATAGGCACGCCTAGAGAAATGACAGATCGCATACATAAGAACAATCGAAACCGACGACTGCTCGATCGGATCATGGCGACGCTCACGGCCGTCTGTGCGATCTCGGTGACGCTGCTGCTCATCCTGATACTGGGTTATATCGCGATCCGCGGGTTCGGGTCGATCAGCTGGGAGTTTCTGACCGATACACCCAAACCGGTCGGCGAGGGAGGCGGCATCGGGAATGCGATACTAGGCTCGGCGATAATGACGCTGCTTGCTTCCGTGATCGGCCTGCCGGTGGGCATCGCTGCCGGTGTCTATCTGGCGGAGTACGGAAAGAACTGGTACGGCAGCACGGTCCGCTTTGTGGCGGACACGCTGATCGGGACCCCGTCGATCATCGTTGGCATTTTCATTTATACACTCGTAGTGCTGCCAATGGGTCGGCAATCGGTGCTCGCCGGCAGTCTTGCATTGGCGGTGATAATGATCCCGATAGTCGCGCGGACGACAGAGGAGATGATCCGCCTTGTGCCCACATCCATGCGGGAGGGAGCGCTCGCATTAGGCGCTCCGCAGTGGCGCGTATCATGGAACATCGTCCTGCCCGCGGCATCCTCGGGTATCGCGACGGGCGCGATGCTCGCCATCGCAAGGATAACGGGCGAAACGGCCCCGCTGCTCTTTACGGCGCTCAATAGCCGCTTTTATAACGTCTATCTGGACCAGCCGATGTCGTCGCTTACGGTCCAGATCTTTAACTATGCGACCGGCCCGTTCGGGGTCGAGCATGCGATGGCGTGGGCGGCGACGCTGATCTTGGTGGGGACGATCCTCGTGATCAATATTCTGGTGCGAACATTAACAAGAAAGCGGTACTAAGGCGAAGGGCCGGAATTGAACCGTTCATTCAAATGGACAATAAGATCAGCATTTCAAATCTCAACTTCTTTTACGGCAAGGCCCAGGCCCTGTACGACATATCGCTTGAGATACCTGAACGCGAGATAGTGGCCTTTATCGGCCCGTCAGGCTGCGGCAAATCGACGTTTCTTCGGACTCTGAACCGGATGAACGACACGATCCCTATCGCCCGCGTTGAGGGGGATGTGGTGATAGACGGCAAGAACATTTACGCCCCCGGAGTGGATGTTGTAGGGCTCAGGCGAAAGGTGGGAATGGTATTTCAGAAATCGAATCCATTTCCGAAATCGATCTTTGAGAATGTCGCCTATGGGATTCGCATTAACGGGATACAGAGCAGCAAAAGCGACCTGGCCGACCGTGTCGAAAAAGCGCTTCGCGATGCGGCACTTTGGGACGAGGTAAAGGACCGGCTGACCACATCGGCATTTGGCCTCTCGGGCGGGCAGCAGCAGCGGCTGTGCATCGCACGGGCCCTTGCCGTACAGCCGGAAGTGATCCTGATGGACGAGCCCGCCTCGGCACTCGACCCGATCGCGACCCAAAAGATCGAGGAGCTGGTGGTGGAATTGAAGCAGACCTACACGATCGTCATCGTTACGCATAATATGCAGCAAGCCTCTCGCGTTTCCGACCGAACGGCTTTCTTTATGCTCGGACGGCTTGTTGAATACAACGCGACTCAGAAGATGTTCCAGAACCCGGACGAAAAACTAACTGAAGACTACATTACCGGGCGATTTGGTTAACGAAATTTCATGCCGCGGTGCGGAATGATCACATTTTGATGTTATTTTATTGAAAGAGAATGGAACATCGGATAATCGACCAACAACTTGATATTTTGCGGGACAAGATCCTGCTGCTCGGCGGCGCGACCGAGTCTGCCGTGCAGCGCGCCATGCAGTCGCTGGTCGAACGCGACAGCGAGCTTGCGAAGAAAGTGCTCGAGGAAGACAAGATCATCGACCAGATGGAACTTGAGATCGATCGGCTGAGCATCGATATACTTGCCCTCCAGCATCCGGCGGCGCACGACCTGAGATTCGTCATATCGGTCGCAAAGATCACCCCGATCCTCGAGCGAATTGCCGATCATGCCGGCAGCATCGCCGAGGCGGCGATGATCATAAACATCGAGCCGCTGGTAAAGAACTATGTCGATTTTCCCATCATGGCGCAGACCGCCGCGGAAATGCTCCGCTCGGCACTCGACGCCTTCACGAATGAGGATGCGAAACTATCCCGCGAGATCATCGAACGCGACAAGGAGATCGACCGCAGCTACAAGCGGGTCTTTAACGCGCTGCTCGAAATGATGATCGACAACCCGTCGGCAACCACCGGCGCCGCTCACCTTCTCTTTGTGGCGAAGCATCTCGAAAGGATCGGCGACTACGTCAAAGATATTTGCGAGCTGAACGTCTATCTGCGAGAGGCGGCCTTTATCAAGCACAGTAAGCTCTGATCTCTCCGATCCGGCCTTTGGCCCATGACCCCATAACCTGATCTCGCCGCACCTGTTTTGGACATACGGGTGATTCGGCATTATCCTAACCGAGTTCCTTTTAGAAACAGGAGGCTGCGCAAAATGGGGTTCAGCTTATTGCCGCGGGAAGACCAGTACTTCTCACTCTTCACTCAGATGGCCGGCAAGATCGAGGAGGCCGCAGGCATTCTCGTTGAAATGCTCGATTCTGACGGCAGCGATCATTCATCGTTCACGAAGCGGATCAAGGACGTCGAGCACAGCTGTGATCAGCTTACCCACGAGATCACCACAAAGCTGAACAAGTCATTCATCACACCCTTTGACCGGGAGGATATATACACCCTTGCGGTCGCGCTCGATGATATTTGTGATTATATCGATGCCGGCGCCCGGGCGATCGTGATGTACGACATACGCGAATTCAGCGACGAGGCCAAACAATTGGCGAGGATCATCGTTGATCTTGGCGTATCCATAAAGAGCGCCGTCTCGATGCTTAACAAGCCCAACGGCATCAGCGCACATTTTGTGGAGATCCACAGACTCGAAAATGAGGCGGATGACGTGTACTTTCACTCGATCGGTAAGCTCTTTAAGGATGCAAGCGATCCGATCCTCGTGATCAAGCTAAAGGAACTTTACGAGATACTCGAGAACGCCACCGACAGGGCTGAAAGTGTCGCCAACATAATCGAAAGCATAGTACTCAAGCACAATTAGTGACCGGTATGGATGGACAAACCGCAGCATTCAGCCTGGTCGTATTGATCATCGCCGTTGCGTTGATATTCGATTATGTTAACGGCTTTCATGACGCGGCGAATTCGATCGCGACCGTGGTTGCGACCAGGGTGCTCTCGCCCGGCGTTGCGGTCGCCTGGGCGGCATTTTTTAATTTCGTGGCCTTTTTGGTCTTTGGGACGGCGGTGGCTAAGACGATCGGCGGCGATATGGTCGACATCGCCAAAATACCCGGAAACGACCAGCTTTTTGTTCTTCTAGGCGCGGTCATGGGCGCGATCATATGGAACCTCATTACTTGGTGGCTGGGCCTTCCTACATCCAGTTCCCACGCACTGGTCGGTGCCTATGCGGGCTCGGCCATCTGCTCATATGTTTGGCATTTCGGATTTTACGGATTCGAGACCGTGCTGAAGGCCGCCGGATGGATCAAGACACTGACGTTTATCGTCCTCTCGCCGCTGATCGGCATGGCCCTCGGATTTACACTGATGGTCGCCGTCTATTGGATCTTTCATAAAGTGTCTGTCAACAAAGTGGACAGGGTTTTCCGCGTCGGACAATTGTTTTCGGCCGGTGCATATTCCCTGGGCCACGGCGGCAACGATGCACAAAAGACGATGGGCATCATAACGATCGCGCTTGTCGCCGGCGGATATATGCAGATGGCTCCGGGCGGAAAGTTGCCGGATGTGCCACTCTGGGTCGTGCTTGCCGCCCATGCAGCGATCGCTCTCGGAACGCTTTCAGGCGGTTGGCGCATCGTCAAGACGATGGGCACCAAGATCGTCAAGCTTCAGCCGGTCGGCGGCTTTTGTGCCGAGACCGCCGGGGCGATCACGCTTTTTGGCGCGACCGCGGCAGGAATTCCTGTCTCGACGACGCACACGATCACAGGATCTATCGTCGGCGTCGGCTCGGCCAAGCGCTTCTCTGCAGTTAAATGGGGCGTGGCCGGCCGAATCGTGTGGGCCTGGGTCCTGACCATCCCGATGGCCGCTATCATTGCAGGCCTCTCCTACGGATTCATCCTTCTGATCGAAAAGCTGACAGGCCGCATCTGAGGCCC
>JAJNPX010000376.1 GCA_021155145.1 Acidisarcina sp.
CGGGCCACGGATACGACTTGAGCGCATCCATCGCCTCGTCGGTGACCGGTTTCTGAACCGTGTTCTGGCTACCTGCCGATTTTGAAACGAAATGGCGAACGAGCGAGACAATATCGTCCGATCGTTGGCGAAGCGGCGGCAGCGTTATCTCGATAACGTTCAGGCGGTAGAAAAGGTCCTCGCGAAAATTGCCTGCCTCCACTTCTTTTTCGAGTTCACGGTTCGTCGCCGCGATGATGCGTGCGTCAAACTTGACCGCAGACGACGATCCGACCGGCGTAACCTCGTGCTCCTGCAACGCTCTCAGCAGGCGGACCTGCAGCGGCATGGGCATCTCGCCTATCTCATCGAGAAACAGAGTGCCGCCCTCAGCCGAGCGAAAGAGACCTTTTTTGTCGGCAACGGCACCGGTGAACGAGCCTTTTGTGTGGCCGAACAACTCACTTTCGAGAAGCGATTCGGGCAATGCACCACAGTTGACCGCAAGGAAGGGCTTGGCCGAGCGGCCGCTGTTAAAATGCAGGGATCGTGCGATCAGTTCCTTTCCGGTGCCGCTCTCGCCCTGGATCAGGATGTTCGTATTGGTATCGGCGACCTTGGCGACGAGTTCGAAGACCCTTTGCATCTTTTCGCTCGACCCGACGATCTGTGGAAAATTGTACTGGCGGTTAAGCTCGCGCCGCAACGCACGGTTCTCGTTGAACAGCGATCGGTTCTGAACGGCATTGCGGACGGTCTGAAGCAGGTCTTCGTTGACAAAAGGTTTGGTGACGTAATCGTAGGCCCCTTTGCGTAGGGCCGCGATGGCCGAATCGACCGAGGAAAAGGCGGTCATTATTATTACGAGGGCGTGATGATCGATAGCCTTGATCTGGTCGAGCAAAGCGAGGCCGTCCATTCCCGCCATCTTGATATCGGTAAGCGTCACATCTATCTCGTTTTGCGGAAAGATCCGGAGTGCGGCCTCGGCACTGTCGGCCGTAAATACTTCGTAGCCCTCGCTCTCAAGCAAGGTCCGAAGGATGGTACGCATTACCTCCTCATCTTCGACGACCAAAACCTTTTGTTTCGCCATACTTATGCTGGAATTGCCATTTTATCACACAGCTTTATAGTTGCCGGATTTTCGTGTAGCATCATTTAATATTCTCCTCGGGATTCTCGATGCGTGTTTTCAAGGTCTTCCATTCAATCGCACTGATACTTTTGTGTTTCGCGGCGGGCTATGCCCAACAGACAAATCCCGTCGAGCGGCGCGTAGCCAACCCGATAACCGATACACCCAACATAAACCCCGTCTCTGCACAGCAAGATATCTCAGCTCCGAGGTCGGGCCGGCCAAGTATCACACCGGAAGGCGGCGACGGCGAGGTCGTCGTCTATTCGGATACACAGACCGTCGAGGGCGAATCGGGCAAGCGTATAGTCACGCACACCGGTAACGTAGATGTCAGATACGGGATCTATCGGATGCAGGCGGATAAGATCCAGATCATCGAGGCCGAGAACAAGATGGTAGCCGAGGGCAGCGTCGTGTTTGACCAGGGCGACGACCAGCGGATCACGGGTACAAGGGCGATCTGGAATTACAAGACGAAACTCGGCAGTTTTGAAGAATCGACCGGGTTTACCAATCAGACGAACGACGGGACTGTCATCTATTTCACTGCCGATAAGGTCGAGCGTGTTTCGCTGACCGAGGTAGTGGTCACCAACGGAATGTTCACGGCCTGTGAAGAGGCGGTCCCAAAATGGTCATTTACAGCGGATGAGGCTCGTATCCGACAGAATGACCGCGTGAAGCTAAAAGGCGCAAAATTCAAGATAAAGGATATAACCTTGCTTCCGATACCGTTCGCCTCGATACCCATAAAGGAGCGCGACCGTGCCTCAGGATTTCTTACGCCGACCATAGGGTTCTCGGGAAACAAGGGCTTGCGCATTTCGGGGGCATACTTTCAGACGCTTGGGCGCTCGGCGGACGTCACTGTTCGGACCGATATTTACACGTCCCGCGGACTTGGCTACGGGCTTGATTTTCGTTCGCGGGCAAATTCGCGTTCGTATTTCAACTTCGGCTTCTACGCCGTGAAGGACCGCATATTTGGCGGGAGCGAAAGCCCGGAGCGGCCCGATCAGGGCGGTTCGACCGTGTATGCCGAGGGAGTACAGTATTTTTCAAATGGCTTTACGGCTGCCGTCGACGTGCGGTTGACCTCGAATCTCGCCTTTCGCCAGCAGTTCCTCGACGGCGTTCAACAGATAATCTCGCCGATCGAGGTCTCGCAGGCTTTTATCAACAAGAGCTGGAACAATTACACGCTCAATCTGCTTGCCCGTTCGCAGGTCATTTCGATCCCGAACGTGAGCGTAAAATCGCGAAACCTGCCGAGTGTCAATTTTGAGAAAAGGCCCGGCCGGCTGTCTTTTCTAAAGCCGGTCTATTTTTCATATAAGGCGAGCGTAGAGGGCGTTTCACGACGCGAAGACGTTGACGATATTGACGCCTATCGCGAACTGACGGGGAGCGATCCGGTCGTTTCGCCGGCGATCGGCCAACGGTTCGATCTCTATCCCAAGGCCACGCTGCCAATAGCCACCAAGTATTTTAACTTTACGGCCGTGGGAGCGGCCCGAGTGACGTATTACTCGAATTCCTTTAACGATATGAGGCGCGTGACGGGTCGCGACGTGATCCGGAAATATGGCGACTTCGAATTCGATGTGAGGCCCGTGGCCCTGGCGCGTAACTTTTACGGCAAGGACAAGGCGTTTAAGCTTCGCCATGTGATCGAACCATTCGCGACCTACCGTTACATAAAGGGCGTCGATAATTTTAACAAGATCATCCGTTTCGATTACCTGGATACTATTGCAGATACCAATGAGATCGAATTCGGCGTGACAAACCGCTTTTACACGCGGAGGTACGCCGAGGCCGTCACGCCGGAAGCCCAGAAGAAGCTTTCCGATATCTCGCGCGTGCTCGACATCAACGATACGATGCTGACCGGCGAAATGCCGCAGTCCACCAGCGGCAGGTCCGATATCGCGGCCGTCCAGCCCTACGAGATATTTACGCTGACGGTGCGCGGTAAATACTTTTTCGATAAGACGTTCGGCGGTGCACTCACCCCGGGCAGACGCAACCAGATCGAGCCGATCACGACGCTGTCGTTCTACACATTCGGC